>DQEK01000370.1:23111-38878 GCA_003533545.1 Acidobacteriota bacterium
CCCGCCGCAACAAGCAACGCCGTCGTGCCGTCCTCATTGGTCAACAGAGGGTCAGCGCCAAGGTCAAGAAGAAGGCGCATCAATTCAAGATCGACGACTTTCGCGGCGAGAAGAAATGGCGTCGCATCAACACGGTTCAGCATATTCCGGTAACCATCCCGCGGTTCCTTCGTTTGCCGTGCATTGACGTCTGCCCCGTGTGAGACCAGCGTCTCCACCAGTTCAAGATCTGTCACCCGGCCGCTCTGCAGCGGCGATGGATTGTGTTGGTTCTTGTTCGTATTCGGCCGTCGTGTCCAGACAAGTTGGTGTAGCGCCGTCCAACCTTGTTCAGCAGCATTCGGGTCGGCGCCACGTTCCAGCAGGCGAACCGCCAGATCGTAATGCGCGTTAATCACGGCTACGACCAGGGGACTGGTACCATCCGGAAGCGTCTGGTGAATATCTGCCCCAGCATCAAGCAACGCGTCCACCGTTTCAATGTGTCCGAGCCGCGTCGCAAACATGAGCGGGGTAAAACCAGCGTCCGAGCGACTGTCCACTTCAGCACCGCCTTCGACCAGTGGCGCCACGACACTGGTATGACGTTCGGCGGCAGCCCACATCAACGCCGTCTGTCCCATCCAACTCTCTCGAGCCAACGGGTCGGCACCGTGTTCCAGCAACGACGCCACGCTCTCGACGACGCCAGTGCGCGCCGCAACCATCAATGGCGTCTCGCCGGTTGGCGAAGCATGATTGGGATCAGCACCTGACTCCAACAGCAGTTGAACAACTGCACCATGGCCGCCCCTACTGGCCAAGGCCAAGGGCGTGACACCGAAACGATTCGTCGTGTTCGGATCGACGCCTCGATCAAGTTCCCGCCGAAGCGATAAGACATCCCCGCTATGTGCCGCCTGGTGCAACGCCGTATCACCGTGGACGCTGCCTGAGACTCCTGACTGCGCTCTCGCGTAGTCTGAGCCCCCCAACACGCAGGCACCCGTCAGGAGCATAGCCACAGACAATTTCAGGCTTGCTATCCCACACCACGACGGTCCAACACCGAATCGAGCAGTCACTCGTTCAATCCCAGTTCTAAGGTTTGTCTAGACGTTTCCCAGCGGCGCCAGTTCCACAAGCCGTCCAGTGCTGTCACCCAAGCCGTCATCAAGTTGAACACCCGCTTTATCAAGCTGACTCACGAGCAGATTCGTCATTGGCGTGTCACGCGGGTATTGGAGGTGCCGTCCGCCTTTGAGTTGCCCCGCACCCCCACCAACCAGCAACAACGGAAGATCGAAGTGGAGATGTTTATTGCTGTCGCTCAGCGATGCACCATACATGAGCAACGAATGGTCAAGGAGCGACCCATCCCCATCCGGAGTATTCGCCAGCTCATCCAGAAAGTGCCTAAATAGAGACACGTGGTAAGTGTTGATCTTGGCCAGCTGCGCAAGCTTTGTCGTGTCGTAACGATGATGGGACAACCCGTGGTGAGAGTCAGGAATCCCAATCTCAGGATAGGCGCGCCCATTCAACTCACGCCCCAGCATGAAAGTAAACACTCGAGTCATGTCAACCTGATACGCCAAGGCCATCAGGTCAAACATCAGTTCAACGTGCTCCTGGTAGGACTCCGGAATGCCAACCGGGCGCTCGAGCTCAGGCAACTCTGTATCGTTCCGTTCTGAGAGTTGAATACGCCGTTCAATCGCACGAACAGCATCGAGATACTGGGTAACACGAGCCCGGTCACTCGCACCGACGTCACGCTGCAACCGCGCCAAGTCACTCGTGATGGCATCGAGGATGCTGCGATCTTTTCGAAATTCAGATTGCCGGCTGGCCGGAGAACCACCTTCACCAAAGAGCCGTTCAAAAATGACTCGCGGATTGTTTTGCATCGGAAGCGGCGTCGTCGCATCCCGCCACGCAATGGTGTTCATGTAGATGCAGCTGTAGCCGTTATCGCAACTCCCGACAAGAAAATCTTGATCAATGGCGAGCTCCAGTGAACTGAGCGGCGTAGCGCGCCCCAGTTGGTCCGCGGCAATCTGATCGGCAGTTTTTCCGGCGCGAACATCCGCGCCTTCTGTTTCGCGAGGATGCACGCCGTTCAACCACGTCGCTGTCGCTCGTGTGTGCTCACCGTTCCCATCACCAAGCGCCTCAGCCTGGCCCTGTGCCAATCCACTGACCACAACCGTTTGCTCACGGTACGATGCAAGCGGGCTCAATATCGTTGACAACTCAAGCGACTCCGTTGCGGCGGGCATCCACGCATCCATCGCCATACCGTTTGGACTGTAGACCCACCCTAGGCGCCGAACCGGCTCAGCCGCCCGACCCGAAATTCCAGACAACGCCGGCACCATCGCGTCAAGCATCGGTAAAGCCAGCGCGGCACCCACACCACGTAACACAGTCCGACGCGCGAGGGTGTTCTTCGAAATGATCATGACTCCGTTCTCCTCATTCTGAACGGTGGACTTTTGACAATCCCCAGAATAATCGATGAGAAACGATAATTTTCCGCCGCCGTATCTCGCAGAATGCCCCGCACGGTCGGTGCGTCGTAGTGCTCTAGCCCTCTGCCAAGAGCATAGGTCATGAGCTTCTCCGTCAGCGTGCCGACAAAACGTCCAGGATTCGAAACCAACGCGTCCCGTAACCCAGATGCACCATCGAACTGCGTCCCATCCGGCAATTCGCCCGTCGCATCGATCGGGGTATTCGCCGCTGTGTGGGTTCGAAATCGACCCACCGCGTCGAACTGCTCAAGCGCAAAACCAGGAGGATCCATCAGTCGGTGACAACTCGCGCATACCGGATTCGCTCGGTGACGCTCCGTGGCCTCCCGCACCGATAAGATCTCGCCATTGTCAGTCGTTTCCTCTAACGAGGGCACATCCGGTGGTGGAGACGCGGGGGGCGTCCCCAATAGGTTCTCTAATACCCACTTCCCGCGTAAAACCGGAGACGTGCGATTCGGATACGCCGTCACCGCGAGAATACTGGCGTGTCCGAGAAGGCCACGCCGCGCATCATGCGGCAACCGGTCGAGCGACACGCGTCGAAAATGACTGCCATAGACATGTGGAATGTCATAGTGCCGTGCCAACCGCTCGTTGACGAACGTGTAGTCCGCTGTCAACAAGTCCAAGACACTCTGGTCGCCACGAAAAATACTTTCAACGAATAGTTCTGTTTCACGTCGCATCGCCTGCCGCAGCGCCTCACCAACATGTGGAAACAAATCTGCGTCCGGATATACCGCCGGCACATTTCGCAGGTAGAGCCACTGGCTCGCAAAATTTGTAACTAACGCACTCGCCCGGTCATCGTCGAGCATGCGACGCGTTTGACGTTCCAAGATGTCGGGGTCACTCAGTCGCCCCATAGTCGCCAAGTCGATCAACTCGTCATCAGGGAGACTAGACCACAGAAAAAATGAAAGCCGTGAGGCTAGTTCGAAATCAGTGATTTCGTAATTTGCACCGGCCGCAAGTCCGTCTGGGTCTCGCTCAACACGAAGAACAAACTCCGGACTGGCTAACATCCATCGCAACGCGAATTCAATGCCGGCATCAAACCCCTCTGCGGCGCGGCCGTCTTCAAAAAATCCCAACAACACATCTAGGTCACTCGAAGTTACCAGCCGCCGATACGCGCGCCTGGCAAGTGGCGACAAAATCTCTCGAGCGCACGCGGTTTGCTCTGGCACCGAGTCAGTCTCAGATGGCTCACAGACAAAAATTCTTCGTCGGCTCGGCGTCGACCCCACCGATGAGGCATCGTTCGTATCGTACGGACCCGTTACGGTTATCTCGCCTACATATGGCTGATGCCGCGTGTCGGTTCCGGTATACGGTCGTAAGTAGGGTTCACGGACCGCTTCCGGATAGGCCCATGTCCGTCGCGCAAAGGTCACCTGAATATCCCGAGGACCCGCACGCACAGGCAGACGAAACTCCCAGTCACTATCGACCGTGCGTTGCCTGGCTTGCCAGTCGCGATACGCATCACTGGCCCGCGGCGTATCCACCGGAGGTGATTCACCCACGGTATAAGACTGAATGACCTCGTTGTCGAGACTGACTTCGAGAGTATGCGGAACATTAAATACCGCGAGTCGGCCACCGGCGTTTCGCGCCAACGACACCTTCACAACGTATTCCCCGTCCTGGGGGAAGTTGTACTGAAACGTTGCTCCACCTCGCGTGCCAAACGGCATGCCCGCGACCCAATCATCTTGTGAAAGATCATTGGCGACGCGAAACGTTTCCGTGACGGCCGACGGCGCCGGCCTGCCCACAGCAATCCGACTAATTTTCCGCGCCGCGCCCAAGTACCGCTCAAGTAGCGTCGGGGAGATAGCCAGCACACCGGCGATGTTGTCGAATCCGTAACTACCGCCGTCGGCCGGCAGCAGTTCGGTCACGTCGACCTCCAAGTCCAGCAGATCCCGAACCGCATTGTGATACTCGGTTCGGTTCAAGCGATGAAACGCTTCCGTGCGACCCGGATTCAGGTCGACAGCGGCGGCCCGATCAAGTTCGCCCTCCAGCCAATTGACGAACCGTTCGTAAGTCGCGGCGTCAGGACGAGGTCGAGGCAGTGGCGGCATAGCACCCGCCCGTAGCTTCCGCACCACGGTCTCCCAGACCTCTGGCGCCTCGGCAACGCGAGTGACATCGCGAACGTCGAGCGCCAGGTCAGCCGTCTGCATCCGCTCGTTATGACAAGTTACGCAATACTGGTCCAGCAGCGCACGTTGCCAAACGTCGGACCCAGTCTCCTGCTGTTCGGTTCGAAGCTCCTCGGCGGTCAACCCATCCGCGGCCTGCAGGAAGAAGACCAGAACTAAAAAGACAAGGCGACACAGCGGACGCAATAGGGGAGTAAAAGCCACGCCGGGTCTAGTATTCGCGGAACGTTGAAGGGAGTCAATCCGCGAACCCGATGCTAATTCAAGTCAGAATCAGGTGTCTGGTCATTGAAGAGACGATCCAGTAGGTCAAGCGCCTCCGCCCGGGGCCACGGACCCGGCACGACCTCGTCATCGAGCCGCAACAACTCCTCAGTCGAACCATAGACAGGCCAAGGCGGTAGGCCGTCACCGTTCGGATCACCACTCGCCGCAAACTGTGCCCAGTAGCGCATCATCGTCTGCGACAGTCTCCGGTCGGCTAGCTCCAATGTGCGTAAGTCACCTTGACGGGCCGCGAACTGCAGATTGCCGAAAAGATAGGGCAATTCGGCTGTGTGGGTCGCCCCGAGCCCAGTCCACTGGTGCTGGGGGGATACGCGAGAAAAGAGATATGCGTAGATCTTCCTGTTCGTTCCGACCATCCACCGTGCCTGTTGGCGAACATGACGGGCCACCTCCCGGTCGGTGCCAAATCGATTCAGCGCTTGGAACACGTCCCGGTCGACAGTCACCGAATAGTACGAGAGCACGTCGTCGGCACCAGACCCCAGTAATCCACGCACAAACGCCGTGTATTCCTCAACGGTACGGATGGGTATTCGCCGTCCAAGCATGGAAAACGTACCTTCGTCGGCATTACCACCGACGATCATAGGCACGTCATGTTGCCGTCCGCTGGCATAAACTCGTCGCGGGTCTTCCGGCACCACCCACCCATCGACGATCGGCCCCACGTCAGCACTGCCGCCCACAATCAGCTCTTCGAAGGTCCTCGCCCGCAAACAGCGCAGCGGGTCTGGGCGGTCTGTACAACCGACGGCTACGACCAGCTGCTCTCCCTGCGCCTCCGCGGTCACGAGCGGGGTCTCTAAACCGTCCAGGGCGCCACTCTGAGCCACCGCACGATGAAAGAGTCCCTCAGCCAGCGGTGAGGTCATCAATACGGACACCGACCGCCCGCCCGACGACTCGCCGAAAATCGTCACCCGCCCCGGATCCCCGCCAAACTGTTCAATGTTGCGCTGAATCCACTCCAACGCAGCGATCTGATCTAGCAACCCGTAGTTCCCAGAGGACATGCGGGGGGACTCGGCGGACAAGAGCGGGTGAGCCAAGAACCCCATGACATCCAACCGGTAGTTGAGCGTCACTATCACCACTCCATGTTTCGCGAGCTCGGTGCCGTCGTACATGGCCTCCGACCCAGACCCCGTGGCGAAACCACCGCCGTGGATAAACACCATGACAGGCAGCGATTCGTCAGCGCCAGCCGGCGTCCAGATATTCAGATAGAGACAGTCCTCGCTCGTAACAAACCCCGCCCCCCCCACAACCCTCTGTCTCGCAACTGGGCCGAAGCGGCGCGCGCTGCGCACCCGACGCCAGTCAGCCGCCCGCTGTGGCGGCTGCCAGCGCAGTGGACCGACCGGTGGGGTTGCGTAGGGAACCCCCTTGAAAACCGCCACGGTCCCCTGGCGAACACCTGCCAAACGCCCGGTCTCGACCTCAACCAGCACGTCGTCTTGCGCCACCACAGGCGTGGGAAACAGACCGCACACCGAACCAATCGCGAAAGCGAGGGCGTTCAACTCAGCAGTAACACGCCACTTTGTAGGAGCCATCGCCCTCATCGCCTGTGGCAACACACACGGCAAACCGTGTCTTCGTCCCGAACAGTCAACACTGATGAACTCCCTATCTTGAGTGCTCTCTTAGTTCTGACGGCCGATGCGGAACGTACTTCACGAGCCTCCTACGCTGTACCTCACCCGCGTAGATGTTCCCTTCGAAGTCCACGCCGAGAAACTCAATGCCAGCACCGACATCTACGTCGTGCTGGGGAATAAAATGCGTCACCCATGCTTGGTCCGTCTTTAAGTCGCCAATCCTGATCCCCTTCTCCCATCCCAAATTGCTCCGCCAATTGTCGGGGGGACCGCTCCGCACCATCCCCGACAGACCATCTCCGGCATAAAGAATGTCGTTACGGTCAATAAACAGGCCGCTCGGCTTCCCATAGTGAGTCCACAGATAGAGAAGTTCCCCATCCTGATCAAACACCTGAATGCGACTGTTGCCTCGGTCGGCCACGTACACCCGCCCCTGTGAATCCATCTTAATATCGTGCGGGTCACTGAAGCGACGAGCCTCCTTACTCTCGCTCCCTACCCCACCGCCGATAGCCAACAGGAAGTTTCCTTCTCGGTCGAACTTGACGATCCGGTTGTTGCCACCACGGTGCCCATCCGAGACCCAAATGGCCCCACCCGGAGACACCACCACCCCGGACGGGCCATTAAAGTGGCTTTCGTCGTCTCCCCAGACGGCCGCCTCCCCCAATCGCATCACCACGTCACCCTGTTGATTGAGTTTTAGGATTTGGTGCCCCATGCCCATGCTCTCACCCAGGGTCGCGCGTGCGTCCCCATGCGATCCGCCTTCCGTCACCCACAAAAATCCCTCATGGTCAAGAAAGAAGCCATGGGGAAACGCGAAGAGCCCCGCACCGAAGCTGTCGACCAAATTGCCATCGAGGTCGAACTTCATAATCGGATTGAGGTCGGTCCCGGCACACTGATTCGCGCCGCATCGATCCAACATCCAGAGGTGGCGCCCGTCGGGATCAGGAAACACCCCGCTGACCGTACCCATCACCCGCCCCGCAGGAAGTCGCTCCCATCCGAGAGTGGCACGATAGGGATTCGTCGTCGACGACTGTGCGTGAAGCCCGTCACGTAGAAACGCTACTCCAAGGACCGCCACTGCAACCATCAGATGTGTGCGACAAGTCGCCGGCATTGCTTTCACCTTCCTTCTCATGGGCCCACAACACTGGTACTGGCTTCCGCGCTGCAGAGAAGCACCTATTTCGACCTTGAACGCACCCTGCTAGTCGCACCCCTCAGAGCCTTAGGTAACCAGCGCCCTCAGAAAGTTTCAACCTCCCCGATTTTCGCGTAACCCGTGTCAAGCCCACAACGGCAACGCTGCACACCGGCGCTTCGTCTGCTTCCGTGAGTACTCGGCGGTGGTGAATTCGACATTAGAGCGTGCCGTTGGCGTACGCGCTGCGCAGGAGCTTCTTATCGAATTTCCCCACGCTGGTTTTCGGCAACTCATCCACAAGAACAAATCGGTCAGGAATTTCGAACTTTGCGAACCGAGACGCCAGAAACTCACGTAGTCCGTCACCGGTCACGTTGCACTCCGGGGTAGGCACCACCACCGCAAGTGGTCGCTCGGACCATTTCTCATCCGGCACGGCAATCACTGCCGCTTCGAGAATCTGGTCGTGCGCCATCAGCGCATTCTCTAGCGCAACCGTCGAGATCCACTCCCCCCCGCTCTTGACCAGGTCCTTCGTGCGATCGGTAATGGTCATGTAACCATCCGGGGTCATCACCGCAACATCTCCCGTCCGGAACCACCCATCCTCCGTAAAATGTTCTGGTGTGGGCTCTCGTTTAAAGTAGCTCCGAATAACCCATGGACCGCGCGCCTGTAACTCTCCCATTGTCGTGCCGTCCCAGGGCAGCGGCACCCCTTCATCATCAACAATCCGAAGTTCAACACCGCCCAAGGGCGTTCCCTGTCTCGCCTTGACGTCCAGTTGCTCATCCTCGGTCAGCGCCAGGTGGTGCCGCTGTAGCTTCGACACCGACCCCAGCGGAGAAAGCTCTGTCATTCCCCATGCATGTAAAACGTTGACACCGAGGTCCCGCTCATACCCCGCAATCAGCGAGCGCGGCATCGCCGACCCGCCGACGACCAGTGCGCGCACACAAGAGATATCCCGAGGGGTGCTCTTCAGGTCGTGATACACGCCGTTCCAAATACTCGGCACCCCAGCCGCGACCGTCACTTGTTGAGTTTCGATCAACTCGGCCAAGACCGCTGGGGACAGGTCCGGTCCAGGCATCACCATGTCGGCCCCGGCCAGGGGGCAGGCATAAGGAAGTCCCCACGCCATCGCGTGAAACTGCGGCACCACCGGCAACACGATATCGGTTTCGGTCAAACCCAGTCCCATTGCCTGGTTTTCGCCGAGTGTGTGCAAAAACATCGACCGATGACTGTAAAGCGCTCCCTTCGGATCGCCAGTGGTCCCGCTCGTGTAGCAGAGTCCCATTGCCATCGCCTCATCCGTGCACCGCCACTCAAACTCCTCGTCGCCCTCGTCAATCAACTCCTCGTAGTGGCGCACGTTCGGCAGGTCGGTCTGAATGTCCTCCGGGGCATTCACCAGAACGTGATGCTCAACCCCACCGGCCTCGCGAGCCACTTTCTCGTAGAGCGGCAAGACTGAGGCGTCAACGAACACCAGCCGGTCCTCGGCGTGGTTGACGATGTACGCCAACTGCCCTGGAAACAGTCGGACATTGAGCGGATGACACACCGCGCCGGCACCCGGAATCCCGAAATACATCTCTAAATGCTGATAGTGATTCCAAGCGAACGTGCCAATCCGGTCGCCAGACTCGATTCCAAGCCTCGCGAGGGCCGAGGCGAGTTTCCGACTACGCCGGTAAAGATCGGCGTATGTGTAGTCGTGTAAGGAACCGTCAAGCTGCCTGGTCCTGACTCGCTTGTGAGGAAATAACCGGTTCGCCCGCTCGACGATTCGGTCCAACGTCAGCGGGTAATCCATCATCAGGCCAAACATGGTCAGATTCTCTACCCAAACCGCCGCTAGACAACCAGGTCAGTCAGCAAGACCCACATCGGACGCCGACCGCCTACGTAGGTCTCCATCGGGGTGAGTTCGCCGCTCTGGGGATCGATTTGATAGGAAGCCAGCCGGCCGGAGTCTAATCCTCCAACGTAGAGAAAGCGGCCTAATGGATCGAGATTAAACGCCCGGGGCACTGGTTCGGTAGCCACCCGGCCGGTAGCAGTCAGCCGTCCGGAAGCCTGGTCGACGATGAAACTTGCGACGCTGTTGTGTCCACGATTCGGCGCGTAGAGAAACCTTCCTGAAGGCGCGATGTGAATCTGTGAACAGGTATTCGGCTCGTCATAACCACTCGGCAGTGTGGAAATGGTCTGGAACGGGGTCAACGTCCCGCGTGTCGGATCAAGGTTATAACCCGTGACGCTCCCACCCTGCTCATCCGAAAAGTAGACGGTGTCTAGAACCGGGTGAAATACGAATGCCCGGGGCCCTAGATACTCAGTCGGCGAGTACCTCTCCGGGGTATTCGGCGTCAGGCGCCCGGTACGCTCGTCGAACCGGAATTGGAAGATGGCGTTCGGCCCACGGTTCGCAATGTGCGGTACGAAGGCGAATCGGTTCGACCGGTCGGTCTGAATGGCGTGCGCCCCATGAGCCGTCAATCGCCACTCGACCGGCGGAGCGACGGCCGCACCGTCACTCCC
The DNA here is from genome assembly GCA_003533545.1 of Acidobacteriota bacterium. Lineage (GTDB taxonomy): Bacteria > Acidobacteriota > Vicinamibacteria > Vicinamibacterales > UBA8438 > DQEK01. The sequence goes on from DQEK01000370.1 coordinate 33,403, forward strand.
GACCGCGTGCACCCCCGCGGTACTCTGGTAATAGTAGGCCGACAGCACGAAGCGACCCGTCCGGTCCGTCGACACATAGACGGGTTCCCCTTGAAGCGAAACGCTGCCTATATGCGTAAGTCCGCCAGCGCGCCGGTCGATGCGGTAGCTTGACAGTTGTTGGCTACCCCGGCGTCCAACGTGAAGTACCTGCTGGTCCGGGCTGATCGCCATTGGCGCTGGACCACCTTCAATCGCAACTTCTTCCTGCAAGGTGAGGTCGCCAGACTCCCGGTCGACGCGATAAATCGAGACCTTATCGTCGTCCTGGTATGACACGTACATGTGGAACCCAGTGCTCTGACGCATGTGTCCCTCCCGACCTCTCAGTCGCGCTTCGGCCCAGTTCCAAGCACCGCCTCAAGTATTGCATCCCACATACCGGCCCCAACCAATCTTGGTCTCCAGGCACTAGAAATGCAGTGTTGGCTGCCGCCCCCACAGGACTCAAAGACCTCAATCTGGCCGCGAGACGGATTCCTCACCACGTGCAATCTCAAGCGTGTTCGTCATGCCAACGTTTCCCTCGTGGCAAGCGTACTCGAACATCGGACCACCGGTCCGCGCCAAAAGCAGTGAAGCCGTCCAGGGACGGCTCCACAAATCTGTCGCAACGAACGTCACGTCATATCGCAGAGTCTCGTCATCGACACGCGCGAACCGCTCCATCAGACGCACGGTCCCCTGCGACAGCCCTCGAAACAATTGCCGACGGTCGAAGTTAGTGGTTTCCACAACCAGGGTGTCACCCTCCCACCACCCTCGGGAGTCACCCAGCCACTGCCGCACATGGCTCGGCAGATGCGGCCGATCGTCAAGTGGAATAACCCGCACCTCGTGAATCATCTCGTGCAACAGCACGACGTGATCAGGGGTCTGCAGCAGGTGCATATTCTGCAAATATGCCCCACCGAGCCGCGGAACGCCCGAAGTGATACACCGCTCCCACAAATTTCGTCCCTCCGGCCCGTCGACGTGCGACTGATAACGCTCACGGGTCCGCGCAGCGACGGTGTAAGGAATACGGCCATCTGGTGGGTCGACGATCATCGCGGTACGGCCGTCAGACAACCCACGTTCCCACCAAACAGCCCGGCGAGACAGGTCGCCCTCCGCCGACCGGGCTTCAGCATTAATTGCGGCAACCTCGTCAGCCGTCAATCGCTCGCGACCGGCGTGCCGTTCAGGTCGCTCGAGTGGCGTCGCGGTGCCGTGGTTCCACAGACCCCGCAAATCCGGAGCGCCCCACGACGTTCGGGACGGCAATGATTGTCCACGCACTGTCGTCAGAATCGTAAGACAGAGGACAAGCACGGGAAACCCCAAGAGCACTCCTGACCTACGGCCCGTCATGAACGTAGCTCCCTTCTTTGCCACGGGAGGAGGCGCCCTCGGCTCAAAATAAGCCCTTTACACATCAGGCAAGCAGTTCGAGTAGCGCCGCGGTCAACGCGTCCGGCCGGTGCGCCGGCAGATCGTGCCCCGCGCCGTCAACGATCCGCCGGTCGACAAGCGACGTGAATCGGCGCCGATCACCCGAAGGGTCCGAAGAGGGCCGCCCAAAGCCGTTCTCGGCTCCGCGCAACACGATAGCGGGCACGTTGACGGTTGGCCTCTCGGCGAGTCGCCGCTCAACATCTAGAAATCGATCCTCACCCGGCGCGTTCACATGGCGATGCCTGTATGAGTGAATCACGACATCCACGAAGTCGGGGTTGTCAAACGACGGCGCCGAACGGTCGTACTGGTCGTCGGTATACCGGAACCCTGGAGACCAAGTCTCCCAAAGGTAGCGGATGATATCGTGACGATTATTCTCCAACCCTGTCCGACCCCTCTCAGTGTTGAAGTACCACTGATACCAGAGGCGCGCTTCAGACACAGCGGGACCCGGTCGCCCCGGGGTCACTGTGTCCTGTACCGAGTAGCCGCCCATCGCGACTTGCGCACGTACGCGATCGGGATGCAGGATGGCCGCGATGCAGGCGGCGCGGTTCCCCCAGTCGAATCCGGCCAGGGCGACCTGTTCCAGCCCCAATGCGTCGGCTAGGTCGATCACGTCCTGCGCGATCGCGGCCTGCTCAGCCATACGCGGAACATCCGGATCACGAAACCTGGTCGGACCGTAACCGCGTAAATACGGGACTAGCACCCGGTGCCCTGCTTCGGCCAGCGGTCCCACCGCGCCATCGAATGACCGCACATCGTACGGAAACCCGTGCAGCAGGACGACGGGGAATCCGTCACTCGGTCCGTACTCTTCATAGCCGATGTCGAGCACGTCTGTCTGGACTATTCGTACGGCTGGCACACCCTCTGGCTGGATCCCAGCAACCTTCACTGCAGCTGGCGCTCCCGCTACCGCCGCCGCACCGACGACACCCGCCGTTCTCAGGAACTCTCTTCGACTCTGGCCCATCGGTGATCCTCCATCGGGTCATTGGACATAGTCGCCGGCACAACCCGCGCGAACGACCGACCCGGGTCAAAAGTCTACATGCGTCGATAGCCGGATCGTACGACCGCGCTGGTAGCCAGTCGGTAAACCGAACAGTGGAGATGAAAGGACCCCACTAAATCCACGAATTTGGCTGGTGTTGAGCAAATTGTTGACTCGAACCTGGACACGAAGCGACCGCCCCTCACGACGGCGACCGTCCGCTCCTCGCTGCGGTGTGGCCCCACGGAGATATTTCGTGAGCGTCATGTTGAGATACGTCCGACCGGGCCCGGTTTCCGTATTACGCGCGACCCCGAACGGCCGATCTCGAGTTGACTGGTCACCGTTCAGATCCCGTCCACTCCGGATGCTATACGGACGACCAGCGTTTGCACGGATGCTGATGTTGAAGTTTGTGTCCTGATAGGTCATACGGGCCAGCACCCGCAAGACGGGGTTGGCGATCGAGAGGTCACGCGGCAGTCGGACACGAACTTGTGATTCGAATGTGTGCTCCCGACGGGCAAGCCCCCACTCAGGCACATAGGGATTGTTAAAATCGTTGTCGTCTTCGCCCCAGCGATAGCTGTAATTCGCACTCCCTGAAATCCCAATTCCCAGGACCTCGATATATCTCCGTCGCTGAAACCGAACTCGAAGACGCCGCCCCACCGACCGCCCACTAGACTCGATTTGGTTAATGTTGCCCACGTTGGGGAAAAACGGGCGCATCTCGTCGACAAACGCCAGCCTGCGCTCCCGGGGCAGACTCAGGATTTCGTCTGGAAGCGGAGTTCCCGGAAAAGGCGCGTTGATGTTCCGGATGCGCCGTTGCCGGTATCCGTAGTTCATGCTGAACGACACGTTGAGACGCATCGAGCCAGGGAGCTGCTGAGTAACATTCAACTGAGGATTGAAGCTGTAGGGCGCTCGATAGCCCGGGTCCAGCACCGTTAAAGACGTTCGGTTGTCATCAATCGTAACGACGCCGCCCAGAAACGGATCAGGGAACGAAGGCGACGACATCGACAGCCGTTTCTGATGCGACGCGCCGTCGTTTCGGAGCAACCGTTCGTAGTCTTGGAAATCACGGTAGCTCAGCGACGCTCCGAGGCCGAGAATGGTATCTTCGAACCAACGGTATTGAACGTTGGCGACCGGGTTCGCCCGCAGGTAATCTTGGGAATGGTTCGTAGCTTCGTATCTGAGCCCCAGCCGCAAACTAGCTCTCTCGCCGAAACCGCGGTCCACCTGCAGAAAGCTTTCGACCGTCACCTCACCGATGTCCAGCTCGCCGTCACCGGAGGTCACGGAGTAGGTCGTCGGCACCCCGGTAATCTCAACCCTATCGCCGCGAGCGTCCAAATAGACTGGCACCGCACCGCGTGACAGTGCCTCATCGACAATTAGCCGTGTCGGCTCGCAGTTCACGCCGAAGAACTCGGTGGCGCGACAGTAGTCGTGCAGGCCGGCGAAGTCGAAGGTGCCATTGTAATTGGCCTCGGACAGGCTGTAGTTCGTGTCGTAGCGTCCCTCAAGACCAGCTTGCAAGCTCCACCCGCCTCGTTGCCACCGCAACCGTTCTTCCACCTGGATACGGGTCTCCCGATCGAGATTACTGCGAGTACTTCCCCCGCGGTTGAACGCGTCGGCCACGTCGATGGCGACCCCGGCATTCCTTCCAATCTCCTGGGAGCTCGATCGACTCGCCCGTACACGAAAATCGTTTACCGAGTCGTTTCCCAATCTGCGCTCACTGACCTGGACCGCCCACTGTTTATCCGTCTCGTCGGACGCGCGCTCCGGCAGGGTAAACCCACCCACGCCACTGTTCTTCTCGGTCCCGGTCTCGTAGTCGAAATCGAGACCCAACGTCCGACTGGACGACAGTGCGATATCGGCGTCTACTTCGAGTTCATGCTCGACCTCAGGCCTGACGACGGCTTCAAAGACATCCCCAGTCGGCGTGATCGCGATCAGCGAGTTAGCGGCTCGCTCTCGATTGCCGGTCGACGCCTCAAGGTCAATATCGACAAGCCCGGCAATAACCGGCCCCCCGAAATCGACATCCAGATCACGCGTCTGGCGCGCCGGCTTAGTGCTCTCACCGGGCGTAGTCGCGTCGAGCGACTCGTCGGCAAAATTGAAATCCATCGACTGGCGCCACCGACCGGTGCCCGGGCGCGTGATGATCTCAATCCGCGGCCCATCACCACTGCCGTCGACCCTGAGTGGGGTTGGATCGATGATGATTTGCGCGATCTCGTCAGGGTCTGGTAGTCGACCTTCATCCCAACCGTCAATGATGAAACTGGACACGTCAGACTCTAGATCTCCGCTCGAGTCGGCACCCGCCAGCAACATGAGGTATTCGACCAAATCTTCTTCGTCGGTCGGCAACGCGAGCAACTCGTCCTCCGAGAGTGTCTGTGCGGTTAGGCTGGCTAGGGGGTTCAGCCGCAGCGCGTTGGCAGGGTCAACCTCGACATCAAGCAACTCTTCCCGAACATCGAGAGCCAGGCGTATGGTCAGTGGTTCCACCTCGGACGTGACCAGAATCACCTGGTCCTCGGCAGCAAACGACGGCATCGAGACCCGGAGCAGATACTCGCCGGCAGGAACACCGAAGGTAAAGTTGCCGTCGCCATCCGCGACCACCTCCTCAATGGGATCGCTAGCGTCTCTCTGCAACAAGACTACGACCGCTCCCGGAAGCACGCCGCCGGTCTCGTCGGTGACCGTGCCACTCACCGGTACATTTGGAGTCACGAGCGGCTGCGCGAACACGACGACGCCGCCGAGTACCACCGCATTCCAAGACAAAACCGTGGCGGCAACACAACCACACCCGAAGGTTACGGGTAAACGCATTCGCATGAATTTTCGGCTTCCGCAAGAGAACGCCGCGGTGCTGTAATCTATATACGCCAGTCGAAAAACAGTCTCGTCTGCTGTACTTCATCCGCGGAGAGCCCGTAGCGTCAACTCTAGGGTAGC
>DQEK01000437.1 GCA_003533545.1 Acidobacteriota bacterium
TAGCGGGCGGTTCAGCGGCTGACGAAGAGAAGCAGCCATCTTTTTATCGTTCGGAGCCTGTAGTTGTTGGTCCACGTCGCTCACCGGGCAGGCAGTGAGTATGCATGGTTTGCGTCGCTTATACATTTGGTGAATGACTTGAGTCGTTCGGGTTTGGCTGCGATGCACAAGTTGGCGAACATCTGGTGTTCAGAACGCTGAGCGTCGGTTAGCGTGTTTCGCTGTTTCAACGTCTCCAATATACCGTTGCGCTCTTCCTCATCGACAAATCGGCGTTGTGGTATCCGAATCGGAAGCTTCCGAAATAGATAGCCATGGTTGGTAAAGACTTTTTTCGATAGGTAACAAATCGAATCAACGGACCGGTGTCAAGCGGATGATCCGGTCATCGTCTCGAGTTGGTGTCCCGCGAGAGTCTCGATTATTGGTCGCGACGTACAAACTACCATCGGGTCCCGTCACCACATCGCGTAGTCGACCGAATCGGCCGTCGAGAAGCCGCTCCGTTCCGATTATCTGGTCCGGATCGGCCGGGTCAAATCGCACCCGGTGAAGATGGGTGCCACGTAGGGTCGCAAAAAAAAAGTCGTTGCGGAACCCAGGGATGGTCATCCCGTCATAGAAGGACGCGCCACTCGGCGCGATGGATGACGAGAAGCGTAACACTGGCGACCGCATTCCGGGCATTGTCTGGTCGCCCTCAATAGCCGGCCATCCATAGTTGGCCCCGGCCTCAATGCGATTAACCTCGTCATTACCGATGTTGCCATGTTCAGTCGCCCAGAGCGTCCCGGTCAGTGGATGCCAGTCGAACCCTTGTGGATTGCGATGGCCTAGGGAGTACACCGGCGACGCGAAGGGGTTGTCCCTGGGTGTCGTTCCGTCTCTCCGAATACGCAGAATCTTCCCAGTGCGTAACGCGAGATCCTGTGCATGGTCTTCTGAGCGAGCGTCTCCCATCGCCGCGTAGAGTAACCCGTCGGGACCGAAGCGGAGCCGTCCTCCGTCTCGCGAGGTGGAAGCAGGCAGGTCATCCAGTAGGATGACCGCCTCGGCCAGTGTGTTACCGACGTTCCGGTATCGAACAATGCGATTGGTTGGGGCCTCACCAGGCCGAGGCCGAGTATGGAGCAGATAGACGAAACCGTTTTGGGAGAACTCGGGGTCCAGTGCAAGACCGAGTAAACCGGCCTCGTCGACGGCAAATACCTCAGAGAGCGTGAGCGCCGGCTCTGGATACAGCTCACTATCCACCACTACCCGGACACGGCCCGGCCGTTCGGTCACAAATAAGCGGCCGTCTGGCGCAAAGTTGAGACTAGTCGGTACGTCAAGGCCAGTCACGACGGTTTCCGTCTGAAACTGGGTTCCGTCGACCGCGGTGAAAATTTCACCGTCATTCTTGGAGAGTGCGACTCGAGTGACAGGCGGTTCGGTCGGACGAGGTGTCGTTGCTACAGTGGCCGATCCCACCGCCACACTGAAGGGATTGGTCTCAGGGAAACTATTGACAGTCGTGGTGTCGGTGAAGAATATGTAGTCGTTACTGAACAGTCCGCCTGGATTCTGAATCTGCAGCAAGTGCATCCCTGTTAACTCCGGCATTGCTGCTAGTTGGACCACAATTGTCTCGTCGACACAATCGGGAAGCTTGCCGGCCCGGCAGCGTACATTACCAGGCACTCGCCTTCCGTCGACGACAAGGCTTGCCGCTTCCTGCACGTGTCGACCATTGATCACCATTGCTGGCACCATGCTGGCGTCGCCACCAGATAAGATCGGAAAATCCTGAGCCCCTCGCTGCACCTGAATCGGTCCCCGGCTCCAAAGACCGGGCTGTGGATAGTCGCCATCCACGTTGGCCCCCAGACGCGCGGTGAAGGTACCAACGAACCGACCGTCGGCTGCAAGCGAAACCAATTCCGATCGAGTGAACGATTCCGGATCGTCATTCTGCTCCACGTAGAGGCCATCGTCGAACTGCAGCGCCACAGGCGTGGCTATTCCGCCACTGTTATTGGTGGCGCCGGCCGCGACCCAGCTACGGATCACATCGATCTCTTCCGCGGACAGGAACGGTCCACCGCGCGGCATCTGACTGCCGACGATACCGCTGCGTCCTTCCAACTTATGAATGAGATAGCTGTTCTCTGGATCGCCCGGTGCCACTCGTAGTAGGCCGGTCTCTGTACTTGCAGCGTTTACGAGATTGGCGAACCCGGTTGCCGCTCGCAGGTCTAACCCCGCGTTCGCGACGGTACCGTGACATGACACACATCGTGGCACGAAGATTTGACTCTGTATGCTGGAGAACGTTGCGCTCAACGCTGAGGTCGAGTCTGCTCCCGACGTCGATTCAATGAACACGCCGTCGCCCTGGAGCACAACGCCGCCCTCACGGGCAGAAACCTCCAGGGCATCCAGTAGGCCGTCCGTCAGTAAGTCGTCTGTCGTTGTCTGGTTGAGAGTGACTTGCCGCGCGAAGGACCCAGAGACCCCAGTGCTACCCTCCAGCACCATGTTCCAGACGGGGTCAAAGCGCGGCCGGCGACCCCACGCGAGGTTCCACACCTGTCGTTCGGGAGTGCCAAGTCGCGTGATGGACTCGTAGAAGTTGAAATCAATTAAGTTCAGCCGGCCCTGAGGCAGGATCAACCAGCGATCGTAGGCGCCGCGCCAGGTAGGCGCATCCATCCCGCTGCCAGGCGTATTGGTGCTGACCCAGAACGGCATGCGATGACAGTTGCCGCAAACATTGGGTCCGTCCTCCTGGTTATCACCGTCGATATGAAACAGCTTAAATCCGTCCTTCGCCCGCCTCGAGAGAACGTTGTCATAGGAACGACGTTGCGACGGTGGATACGGCACACTCAGCATGAACTTCGCCAAGTCGTCCCGCTCGGCCGCCGTCAACGCGCCGGCCTTCCCTTCATCATTTACCGGGCAGTTGCCCACCTTGCACATGGTCTTGGCGAGAGTGCTATCCACCAGAAACAGAGTGCAGCTCTCGGGTTCCTCGGGCCTGCAGTTGGGCGCAGTGGCGTGGCGAATACTGGCGGTGTTGATACCGCCATAAGGGTCACCGGGGATGCCGTCCCAGTGATAAGGGGCCGTATCGCGCAGGCCCCGAATCGGCAGCGTCGTGCGGGGCGGAATCTGCGTGCACCCGGAGCTGGAGTTGTCGCCTCTGTCGCAAATCGGTGTATCCAGAACCCACACCAGTTGGTCGGTGTGACCGTCTGGATGACAACTCTCACAGGAGAAGGTGCCAGTTGTAGACGCGTCAGCGTCATTGAACGCGATGCGTCCGCGTTTGAACGCCGAATCGGTAGGATCGTCCAAGCGAACGGTCGCGACGACCTCGAGGTTGGCAGGATCGGACACATTGACGACGGAGACAGTATTGGCGACCGCATTGAGGACCCAGGCGCGTGACGGCTGGCCGCCAACGGTAGACTCCAGGGCGATACCCCTTGGCACAGCATCGACCTCTACCCGTCCGAGCACCGCACCGCTCATGGTATCGACGGTAAAGAGTTTGTCTGATCCCGCAGCGGATACCACCAACGTGGAATCGTCGTCGCTGACTTGAATTGCAAAC
>DQEK01000420.1 GCA_003533545.1 Acidobacteriota bacterium
ATTGCTGCGTGTTGATCTTGTCCGAACAAATAACCGCGCGGATCTCATCGTCCAATATCTCGGCCGCGGTCCCCGGTAGGGTATCCAGACCCGCCGCCTGCAGTTGTTCCAGAAATTGCGCGACACTCACACCCAGCGTTTCAGCGCCTTGCCAAATCTCTAATGCCGAGAAGGCGTGGACATGCATCTCCGGAACGGCGCTCTTAACGGCACGACAAATTTCGAGGTAGGTTTGGCCCGTATACTGCGGATGGATGCCGCCTTGCATGCAGACTTCAGTCGCGCCACGCGCCTGGGCTTCACGCGTGCGCCGAGCGATCTCCTCCAATTCGAGATCATACGAGGGACCGCGAAGGGTCTCGCTGTGTTTGCCTTTGGAAAACGCGCAAAACCCGCAGCCAAAGTAACAGACGTTCGTGTAGTTGATGTTGCGGTTGACCACGTAGCTGACGGTATTGCCGTTCACGACCTCGCGCAGCGCTTCCGCCGCTTCGCACACCGCAGCGAATGACGCCCCGCGCGCGCCAAACAGTTCGACGATGCTGGACGTCGACAATTCGTCGCCGCCCTGAGCTCGCTTCAGACTCTCGACCAAGCTGTCGCTCAGACCGGCGCTGCGCCTGGCGCTCGCGCGTCGAGATCGAGTTGGCAAATCGTACGGTACCTGCGATGTGTGTCCAGGTGACCACGTATCGCTGCGAGCGTACCCTTCACTGTCGATCATTCGCAGGGCTCGTGACCGGACAGCCGGCGCCACCCAGTCCGCCGTTGCATGAAGATACGACGGGTACACGGCCAGCCGTTCCACCAAGGTCTTACCCGCGCGAGCCGTTTGTTGCGCCAGCGACGCGAGGTGTGGCCAGGAGGCTTCGGGATTGACGAAATCTGGCGTGACCGGAGACACGCCGCCCCAATCGTTGATGCCCGCATCGACGAGACACTGCAGGTCACCGGTGTTCAGATTGGGTGGAACCTGAATATTCATCTCCGAGCCAAACAGCAGGCGTGCAGTCGCGATCGTCCACTGCAACTCGTCGAGGTCGGGTTCTGTGGCATTCGCCATCAACGTCTCTGGTTTGGCACGAAAGTTTTGAATAATGATCTCTTGGATATGGCCGTATTGACTGTGGAGATCGTGCAGTGCGTGCAACGACTCTAGGCGCTCCGACCGGGACTCTCCAATACCGATGAGAAGACCGCTCGTGAAGGGCACGCGCAGCTCACCCGCGAGTCGAATGGTGTCGAGGCGGCGTTGCGGTTGCTTATCCGGCGATCCGTCGTGTGGACCCCCTTCTTCACACAAGCGCGTCGCGGCGCTCTCGAGCATTAAGCCCTGCGACACCGACACTTTCCGGAGCCTGGCTATGTCCTTCCCTGTCATGACGCCTGCATTGATATGCGGCAACAAAGTGGTTTCCTGCAACACCAAGTCTGCCATCTGGGCGACATAGTCGATGGTGGTTTCGCACCCCAGTTCGGCCAAGGCTTCCCGCGCGACGCGATAGCGAAGTTCGGGCTTATCGCCCAAGGTGAACAGGGCTTCTTTGCAGCCCGCCTGCTCCCCGGCTCGAGCCATAGTGAGCACTTCATCGCGCGACATGTACGGATTGCCGATATCGCGTGGGGCCTGCGCATAGGTGCAATAGTGGCAAACGTCCCGACACAAACGTGTCAAAGGAATAAAGACCTTACGGGAGTAACTAACGATACTCCCATGACCCTGATCGCGAAGACCGCGGGCCGCCTGCATCATCGTGCGCATGTCGGCTTTCCGCATGGTTAGTGGTCCGTAGCCGTCATTTCACGAAGGCTGTCCAGGTGGGGCATTCCGCAGACTCGATGGGCGATGCCGCTGTCCAGTAGAAAGGTCCGCGACGCCGTGCTGACGTCGTGTTTCAGGAACTCGACCAGATCCGAACGAACGTCTAGGTCGAGAGACAGACCAGGCAGACGAACGACGCGTGTCTCCAGGCCTCTGTTTCTTGCGGCGGTCAAGTGCTTGGTCAACGACGACTCGCCGAACGACAACGGTATTGCGCAGGGCAACGAGCAGGCGATACTGTTCGTCCCCGTGCCATCACGATTCGGTGCCAGACTCATCGTTCGCTTGTGTTCGAGGGTCGAACAGAGCGAATCGATCTCGGGTCCGGTCAGGAGCGGGACATCGCTGGGAATCGTGACCATGCGTGTTACACCCTCAGCCTCCAGGGTCTTGGCGGCAGTGGCCACCGCGAGCGACTGTCCTTGATCGAGATCACACTGGATGAATCGAGCATCGGCATGTCGAGCCAGACTCCGCACGCTCGGATCATGAGTGACGATTGCGAGTCCACCGAGACCAGTCGACTGACCGATTGCTGCGAGCACGTCAGAGACCATCGCACGGAAGAGAGACTGCCGTTCAGCAGCCGTCAGGACCGTCCGCAGTCGCTGCTTCGCCGATCGCATCGACTTGATCGGTAGGATCGCCCACGGTGACGCTCCGTGGATGCTCCGAGTGGAGAGGGTCACGTGGCCTCGCCCATACGTGTTCCCGTGATTCGCAGGCCTGTACCGTCGATCTTGTATTTTTTATTGATGAAGATGAGCACCGAGGTGAGGGCCTCACTCGCCACTGAATTATTAATCGATCCGGCATGCAAGCCACGCAGACCCGTCGCCGCCACAAGATTGATCACGGCCTGCCGCGCACCATTGTCGTTGCCGTACACCAACACGTCGCCGTCGTCGGGACCCTTCTCCCGTTGCAGATGTGCGGCTGCAACGTTGTGAAATGCCGACACGACCCGGACATTAGCGCCTAGGAGTGATTGGGCCGACTTTGCCACTGGCCAATCGTCCGACAACTGCACACGCGTAACCTTCGGCGGAACCAACGGCACGGTCGTGTCCACCACAATCTTGCCCTGGACCTCTGCTTTGATGTCTTCGAGCGTCGAGCGATGGTGCGCATACGGGACGGTCAATATAATGATGGCCGCGGTTCCGGCAACGTCGCGATTACCAGCTCCAGAAACAGTCGCCTCAGGCAAGCGTGTGCGCAACTCGGCAGCTGCTGCAGCGCCTTTCTCGCGAGACCGTGAACCGATGGCGACCGAATAGCCGGCTCGGGCCCACCGATAAGCAAGACCTGTTCCTAGCGCTCCGGTGCCGCCAACAATGGCGAGATTTGGCAATGGTGAGACTTGCATGGTGTTTCTCCACGCTCGACGGTTTTGGTAAACAGACTTGGCATTTGCCAAAGCGGTCGAGACCGGTTTGAGGTGAGGCAATACCTCTCGACAATATAGTCGGATATGATAATTCACGAAAGAATCAAATGCATGCAAAGTCCGAGGTAATAATGACGATCGCAACAAGGTCATGGGGCCTAGTCAGGCTGAGTCTAATCACGCTACTGCTATCGGCGTTCACGCAATCCCTGTTATCGGCAACCACACAATCTGGAAGCCCGGACTCATTGGATGAGATTATAGCGGCCGCAAAAAAGGAAGGTCGTGTCTCGCTCTACGAAGGCCAGCAGCCGCAGGCTTGGGCGAAGATTATGGCGGCGTTTCAAAAGCGCTATCCCTTCGTTACGTCGTATGACCAGGAACGCCTGGTGGCCGGGGTGACGGTTACTCGCGTGATCACCGAGGCCAGGGCGGGAATTTCGAACGCCGACATCGTCGCATCCGGGACGGTTCAGATGGACGACTTTGCCGCGCGCGGCCTTCTTCAGCCGGTGGACTGGAAGGCGCTAGGAATTCCCGAGAAATCCGTATTCGACCGATACACAACGGTCGGTAGCATGTTCGCCTATGTCATCGGCTACAACACCGACCTGGTAAAGGGCGCGGATATCCCCAAGGGATGGGACGATGTCCTGGACCCCAAGTGGAAGGGGCAAGGCTCGTGGTGGTTCAATTCGCAACCATGGGCGACACTTGCGGCTGTTTGGGACGAGGGCAGGGCCGTGAGTTTCCTCGAGAGCTTACTTGCTCAAGAGTGGCGGTTGAGCCGTTCCGCCGCAACCGTGTCGGCCTGGCTGTCGTCCGGCGAGAGTCCGATTGGTATCGTCGTCCTGCATCGGATGCAGGCGGCGCAAAGTAAGGGAGCGCCGGTCGGCTGGACGTTTGCCGATCCGGTTCCGGTGCAACTGATCACTTACGGTATTCTCAAAGAAGCGAAGAACCCCAATACCGCCAAGCTCTTGGTCCACTGGCTGACGACCCCTGAAGGTGCGAAGGTGTATGAAGACGCGGTGTATCGAGGCAATCCCTACGTCGAAGGGACCGAAATGGAAAGACTCATCGGCAGCCGGAATATCGCGTATCACGAAGGCGAGCGGTTGGCTGAGTTCAAGTCGATGACAGAGAAAATGATTGAACTATTGGAGAAGAACAGATAGTGGGCTCTCCGTTCTGCTGAAACGGATCGGGCCACTAGGAGCGTTACCGCATCATTCATTTGAATTATTTGTGATCGCGGTCCGAGTGACTGATCGTGCTTAAAGTCGAAGGATTGTGGAAAACCTACACCGTCGACGGCGGTGAGATCCCCGCCGTCCGAGGAGTCGGTTTTACCGTCGAAACGGGAGAGTTCTTCACCCTGCTGGGGCCGAGCGGGTGTGGAAAATCTACCACGCTTCGCTGCATCGCGGGATTGGAAGTTCCCAACTCCGCCGAGATCACCTTGGGTGAGATTGATCTCTTCTCAAGCCGGCAACGCAGGTCGGTGCCGATCCACAAGCGAAACATTGGCATGGTGTTCCAGTCGTACGCCATCTGGCCCCACATGAGTGTTTACGACAACGTCGACTTCCCGCTGAAGGTCAAGGGCGTTCCTGGTCGTCGAGAAAAGGTCATGCGTGCCCTAGAACTGGTGGGGCTGCATCATTTGGAGGACCGGTCCGCGACGGACCTCTCGGGCGGTCAGCAACAGCGTGTAGCCATCGCCCGGGCCATCGTCATGGACGTCGACCTGTTACTGTTCGACGAGCCGTTAAGCAATCTGGACAGCAAGCTTCGAATCCAGATGCGGTTCGAGCTGCGCCAGTTGCAGAAGCAGCTCGGCATCACCAGCATCTACGTCACCCATGACCAGGAAGAAGCCATGGTCCTGTCGGACCGGGTGGCGGTGATGGACGACGGCAACATCGTCGAGATCGG
>DQEK01000409.1 GCA_003533545.1 Acidobacteriota bacterium
TCACACCTCACTTACGAGTACCGCCATCTTTGGCGGGACCCCGATGGGCCCACAAATGCAGGCGTTAAGCGCCGGCGTAGACGTTATCGTCGCGACGCCTGGTCGCTTGCTCGACCATTTGCGGAGCGGCGCTCCGACATTCGAAGGGCTCGAGACCCTCGTTCTCGACGAGGCCGACAGAATGCTAGACATGGGGTTCTGGCCAGACGTGCGCCGCATCGTCTCGAACCTGCCACACAGCCGACAAGCTGATGGGACCGGCCGTCAGACTCTGCTGTTCTCGGCAACTATTCCGGACTGGGTGCTCACTCCACTCAAAGAGTTGGCCCACGACCCCGCATACGTACAGATTGGTCGTCGCGGAGCACCAGCCGATGGTATCTCCCACGCGGTGGAACGAATGCCGGCATCACGTAAGACCGGCTGGCTAACCTCGTTCCTCGTGAAGACGCCAGGCTCAGTCCTCGTATTTGTTAACACGAAACGCGGCACCGAGCGGCTTGCCAGATCGCTCTCAAGCGCGGGGATTAAGGCAACAGCGCTGCACGCAGACAGATCGCAGAGCCTTAGACTGGCGGCGGTCGGTGGATTCCGAAGCGGGCGGTACCGCGTACTGGTCGCCACCGACGTCGCGGCACGCGGACTCGATATCGACGGCATCAAGTACGTGGTTAATTTCGAAGTACCACCAAATCGAGACACCTACATCCATCGGGTCGGCCGTACCGCGCGTCTCGACGCCACCGGTTCGGCACTCACCCTGGCTGCTCCCGACGAACTACCCGCAGTAAGAGCGCTACAGGCATCGATTGACCTGAAACTACGCGAACATTCCTGACAGGGCAACCCCAGGTGGCATTAGATAATTCGTATCCGCAATCCAAGTCGATCGTCAGCGAACCAGTGAACGACGCGTGCGAACCCAACTCGGCGGAGGCCAGGTTCAAGACTTGTCGATGGCACGCGGAGGATGGGGAGTGGAACTACTGCTCTAATCGGGATGTGCTGCCGTATGCCGGCAAGGGTGGGTTCAACGCCGAAGCGTGGTGTCCGGACTGCGCGTTCTACAAGCTTCGACGCACCCCAAAGAAACACCCGCAACCCGACGTTGATAACTTCGCTCACTAGCAGCCACTAGCCAATCGCAGCTATTCGCTGAATTCCTTCGCCAGTTCGATCCACTCACCCTCTGGCGCCAGATCTCGGTACGCACGCCAATGCGCCTTCGCCTCTTCGGAGTGACCGATTTTCTCCAACGTCACCGCTAGGTAGAAGTGCGCGTCCGGATAGCCCGGGTTGATTGAAAGGGCGACCCGGTAGTGCTCAAGCGCATCGAGGTAACGTCCGAGGTCGTGATGAATATTGCCAACATTGAAGTAAGCCTCAAAGCATTCATCGTCCAAATGCATGGCGCGCTCGTGCAGGGCCTGCGCTTCGACGAGGTCGTCGCGAGCGTAGTGGATATTGGCAAGATTAACCAGCGCCGGCACGAGGCTCGGATCGAGCAACAACGCCTTGCGATACGCACGACAGGCCTCTTCCTGGTCGCTCTCACTCCCCCCTTCGTCGAGGGACGAACCCTCGCGAAAATATCTCGCGGCCAGAGACACCGGACTGGAAGACAACGACAGGGCTTCGTCAGAACCCTGCGGCGCGGCACCTCCGGCCGACCGGGGTTTCAGTGTGACGACCTTAACCGGCTGGATCTCGCCAATTCGCCGGTTAAAATCGAGCGTCAGTTGACCGTCTCGCGCCGAAACCAAAGCCCGGAGGACAACCCGAAAGGAGGTCCCGCTTTCAAGAGCTTCGCTGACCTGTCTAACGATACGCAGGTCTCGGAACCCATAATACCGACCCAGTTTGGTACGGGCGATCGGATGTACCAGTGACCATTTTTCTAGATACCGAAGATGATCCTCCCGAACCGACGGATAGCGTTCTCGCAGCTGGTGCACGCTATGATATTGCCGTGCAAGGGTTTGGGGTGACGTCAACCCAGTCAGGCGACAGAAATCTTCTTCCGTGGTGATCTGGACCCGTCCGGGAGTATCCGCGTTGACCTGTTCGGCTTGGCGAACCTTGGGATTCCGGGTAGCCCCGGAAGAGTCAGGCCCGCCACTCCCCACGACCAGCATGGTCGTGCGGTCCGTTACCTCGACCGCCGTCGCACCCCCGAGGTTCTCAACGATCTCGCGTGCCTCTCTGAGCCCAACGGAAACAATCTTGCCCGAGAAAACAACTATTTGACCTGAAAAGAAGGACTCTCGCTCGCGATGGAGGGCCTGTTCTGCAGAAGTGTCAGTCATTGGACCACCCCTTGATCTACCGTGACCACGGAGCGCTTCCTGGGCAACCCGGATGCTGTATGTCGTTCGGGCACGTCTATCGCTTCAAAACTGGGCAAGGCTAGCCCGAAAGATGAATGAGAATGTGTCTCGTGTCAAGTCACCATAGTTCGCGGGCCGAAGAGTTCACGGGGGACCCCAGATGCCACTAATATTGGCTGGAGACGTCGGTGGGACGAACACTTGGCTCGGACTCTTCAATAGCGCGGAGCCTCGCCCTATCCCCTGCGAAACCGCTCGGTACGAAACTAGCGAATTCGACGGACTGGCTCCAATAGTCACGACGTTCCTCAAACGAATTAGCGATCCATCTCGAATTGCTGCCACCTGCTTCGGAGTCGCCGGACCGGTCCACGACAACGTCTCACAATTGACCAATGTTCCTTGGCTGGTGGACGGCGCCGCGATGGCCGAAAAGCTCGGAATCGACCACGTCGAATTGGTCAACGACCTCGAGGCGATGGCGCACGCCATCCCCCACCTCAAACCGAGCGAGTTGGCAGTGGTTCAGTCCGGCGTGCCGGCCGAAACCGGGAACGCTGCGCTAATCGCTCCAGGTACTGGGCTAGGCGAGGCGTGTCTGCACGCCGTCGACGGCCGAATGCTTCCGATGCCCTCAGAGGCAGGACACACGGATTTCTCGGCTCGCACGCCAAGAGACTTTGACTTGGCCTCGACCCTGAACGCAACACAGAAACGCGTGGAACTCGAGGACGTGGTGTCCGGACCTGGCCTCGTAACGCTGCACGCGTTCACGCACAGAGGAACCCCCTGCACACTCCCAAGCACTCCGAATGTCACCGCGGCGGAAATTACCGAGGCGGCCCTCAAGCGCACCTGCCCCGGATGCCTAGAGACCGTCCAGTGGTTCGTTGAAACCCTCGGTTCCGAGGCGGGTAACCTCGCGCTTCGAACCCTCCCCACCGCCGGACTCTATGTGGGTGGGGGTATTGCCCCCCACATCCTCCCATTCCTCCGTTCCGATTTATTTATCGACGCTTTTCTGTCTAAGGGACGGATGCGGACGCTACTTGAACGACTGCCCGTCTCGGTCATTCTTGAACCACGGGTCGCACTGATCGGTGCCGCTGTGAACGCTAGGCGCCTCGCGCCTAGCCGCCAATGAACCTGTTCTTGTAGATTTACACCGCCGCCCCGCGTCACGTATTCCAACTGCGTCCAAACACAGACGGCAAGCTCCACACATGGGGCTCGCGCGACCAAAATAGTG
>DQEK01000019.1 GCA_003533545.1 Acidobacteriota bacterium
GACCGCGCCCCTCGACCACCGTCGAGCACTCGCGATCGACAGACTCGACCGACCGGTCCGGGTGTGCGGTGTAGTACGAAATACAGGCGAACCGGGCGGGGGTCCGTTCTGGGTGACTGGCGAAAACGGAACCTCCACGAAACAGATCGTCGAATCAGCGCAGGTCGACGACCAGTCAGTCGACCAAGTGGGCATCTTCGGCACAGCTACGCACTTCAATCCGGTCGACCTAGTCTGCGGCGTCCGTGACTGGCAGGGCAACCCCTTCGATCTGCACCGCTACGCGGACCCTAGCGCCGTGTTTATTTCAGAGAAATCAAACGGGACGCAACGTGTGCAAGCACTTGAACTCCCAGGCCTGTGGAACGGCGGGATGGCTCACTGGCTTAGTCTCTTCGTAGAGGTGCCACCTGAGACGTTCACCCCGGTCAAAACGGTGACTGACCTTCTGCGACCGGATCATCAACCCGGCCCGGCTAGACAGAACTAACGCTGGTCTCTGCCGACTGCTCTATCGGCGATCCCTCGGCGAGACAGTACTGGTGCGTGGGCAAGCCTGCGTATGTCAGGGCCAACGGGAGACCAAAGCGAACTGGGCTCAGATGGCAGCCTGGGGAAGCAGCGTCGCCGCGTCAACGTGAGCGCACGGGATGGGTGTCGCTGTGAAGGCAGGTACTACCGCGTGGGGTTGACAACACCGTCCGGCTCTTCCCCGCGGAAGTCGGCTTCCAGCAAGCGGGCACCTTTCATGATGCCCTCAAGCGCGTAGTTCGCCTCGTGGCAGGCATACTCGTAGACCTTGTTGTCACTCCGCGGCCAGGCATACTCACCCGTGAACGGCGCCGTCCATACCGTCGGGTCCTCTACGGTAAAGGTGTACACCAGCTGGTCTGCGCTCTCCATCCGGAAACGCTCCGTTACCGTCATGTTCCGCGACCCCCGGCGGAACGCTGGCCGGTCTACAAAATTGGTCGTCTCGACCACCAGGGTGTCCCCTTCCCACCACCCAATCGAATCCCCTAGCCACTTCTTGATTTCCGCAGGGTCGTGTTCGGCGTTCATCCGAACAATCCGCGCATCGTGCACCATCTCGATCAGAATCATGATGGTGTTCTCGCCCTGGACGATCCGTTTGTGGTTGTTGTAGAGCGCCGGCAACATCGGGGGGCCGGAGGTCGAGCCGAAACTCAGAATGCAGCGCTCCGCATGGGGACGTTGCTCCATGTTGTCGTAGGGACCCGCCGCATCCAGCCCCGGCTCCAGCCAGAAGGCGGTGCCAGGGTTTGGGGTGCGTCCACCGCGGGCGGGCGCACCATCGACTCGGGGTGGGTACCGACCGTTGGGCGGATCGATGAGAATCGATGTCCGCCACTGCCCGTCGACTTGGAACGCACTGTCGCCGTTGTCGATGTAGAAACCGTTGTAACCGCCAACCCTCCCGCCCTGACGCGGGGCTCCACGACCGGGATCACTGGGCCGGGCCCGTCGTTCATCACGCCGCCTGGCACCCTCGGCAACCTCGGCTGCCTCTTCTTCGCTCAGCGCCATTTTCTCGCCAAGCTCTTCGGGCCGCTCCATCGGCGTCAACGTTGACACATCGTAAGTCCCCGATAGATCCGGACGCCCACTCGCTGTCCGTGGAATGTCCCCGTTCTGCGCCGCCGCCGCCGGCGCCAGCACCAGCCAACCCAAGGCCACCCCAGCGAAACAGATCGAAGCGTGACGATGCATATACACCTCCGAGGGAACCTACAGATTGGCGAGTGTATTGACGTTCAACATCCCCGTGCTGTCACCGAGCTCATCGACACGAACCCCAGCCTTGTCTAGGATGCTCAGTAGCAAGTTCGCCATTGGAGTGTCTTCCTTGTAGGCAAGATGTCGACCACCCTGCAGCCGGCCACCGCCGCCGCCGGCCACCAAACACGGCAGGTTGGTGTGCTCGTGCAGATTGCCATTCCCGATACCACCGCCGTACACGATCATCGAGTGGTCAAGTAGGTTGCCGTCACCGTCTGGAATGTTTCGCAGCCTATCGAGGAAATGCGCCAGCAGCGTGATGTGGTAAGTGTCAATTTTTGCCTTGCGAGCCATGTAGTCGGGATCGTTCCGATGATGGGACACCGTGTGATGCTGGTCGGGCACGCCGATCTGGGGGAACGTCCGTGGACTCGTTTCGCGGGCCATCATCAACGTACCGACTCGGGTCACATCGGCCTGATAGGCCAACGCCATCAGGTCGAACATGAGTTTGGCGTACTCCTCAAAGTCTTCGGGAACGTCAATTGGTCGATCGGGCAGGTCGATCTCCGCCTGCTCGCCGCGTGCCTCGGCGCGGCCGATCCGCTGTTCGAGGTCTCGAACCGAGTCGAGATATTCGCTCAGTTTGTTCCGATCCGATGGACCGAGCGTGCGCTCAAGGCTCAACGCCTCTTGGGCAACCGAGTCGAGAATGCTGCCGGATTGACGCACTTGCGCTCGCCGAGAAGCGGCACTGCCACCGTCACCGAATAACCGCTCAAACACCACTC
>DQEK01000155.1 GCA_003533545.1 Acidobacteriota bacterium
CTACTGAGTCGAAGGTCGAATTAAGCACTCGTGGATGCGGTTTCAGTCAATGCCAGAGAATAATACATAATATCTGAGTATATGTCAATAATTAAATCTTAGTATGAAACACTAAGATATTGCGCTTATTCCATTTTATTCTTATACGCAACATTCTCAAAATTGCTCCACCGCCATTTGAGGGAGGATAGAACGACGCGTCAGCAGGAATGCAACACGCCCCCCGGCGACGGCATTTTGGTGTCTATGAACGTCACGCGAGGGAGGTTTATTGTCTAGCTGTCCTGCCCCAGCCTCCCGTCAGGAAGGGATGATAACGACACCAGTTGGAAGCTCCTGCTCCTCTCTGGAACACCAAGAACTCAACTTCTGGGACTTGGCAGTGGTGTCGCTGTGCGATCATGGAGGCTATGGCCTTCCGCGTTGAGCCACGACGAGCGCGTAACCGCGGAGTAAGTGATTCTCCATTTTTCAATACCGGCTGATCCGTGAAGATTCTGTTCATCGGCGACATCGTCGGCAAACCTGGACGCGCGTTGATCCGGAGCGCGGTCCCACGGTTAGTGGCCAAGTTTGAAATTGACCTTGTGGTCGCGAACGTTGAAAACGCCGCCGGCGGAAACGGTATCACCCGAGAAATTGGCGAAACGATCCGAGACCATGGCATCGATGTGATGACCACCGGTAACCACGTGTGGGATAAACGTGAAGCGCTCGATTACATTGAGATCGAACCTCGTCTAATTAGGCCGGCGAACTTCCCGCAGGGGGCACCGGGATCGGGCCACGTCATCGCTCAGTCCCGCGGTGGTGACTCGGTGGCCGTCATCAACGTGATGGGACGAGTATTCATGGCACCACTCGACAACCCGTTTGCGGTGGTACGTGACGCCATAGCCACCGTTCGGGAAGAAGCGCGCGTCATCTTCGTTGACTTTCACGCTGAGGCAACCTCTGAAAAAATCGCCATGGGTTGGCACCTTGACGGTCACGTTACGGCCGTAGTTGGGACCCACACCCACGTCCAGTCCGCCGACGAACGAGTGCTCCCCGCGGGCACTGCCTACATCACGGACGTCGGTATGACGGGCCCGCACGACTCGGTGATCGGTGTTGACAAGCAGGTGGTGTTGAAACGGTTCCTGACCGGCATGCCCGGGCGATTCGAAACCGCCAGCGGCGACCCACGGCTCCACGGCGTGATCGTGACAGCCAACGCCGACACCGGTCGTGCCACGGGCATCGAACGCCTAAGCCTGACGTCAGCCGATATCGAGGCCGTGTCCCGAGGAACAACGACGTGACGGCGACTCCCGGCCTCCCGTTCGCAAACCCCCACGACCCGCGAACCTCCGCACACGGGATCATCACAGTCACCGAACTAACCTCCCAGATCCGGACTACCCTGGAATCGAGCTTTGCGGAGGTCTGGGTTGAGGGGGAGATCACCAACAGCAGACTCTGGAAGACTGGGCACCTCTATTTCACCTTGCGCGACGAGCATGCGCAGCTCAAAGCCGTTATGTTCCGCTCGGCGGTGCGTTATCTACGATTCACCCCAGAGGATGGACTGCGCGTGGTCGCACGGGGACGAGTCTCGGTTTATGAACCGAAGGGTGAGTATCAGATCGTCTGCGAACACCTTCAGCCGCAAGGCATCGGCGCATTGCAAGTTGCGTTTGAGCAAGTAAAGCGCAAGCTCAGCGATGACGGGTTGTTCGACCCTGAACGGAAACGTCCACTCCCACTGCTCCCGCGACAAATCGGGGTGGTCACCTCGCTCGACGGGGCTGCGCTGCGAGACATCCTGCAGGTACTAACGCGCCGACACCAAACGGCACACGTGGTGATATATCCCACGCGCGTCCAGGGGGAGGGCGCCGCGGCGAAAATCGCCGAGGGCATTGAACGGCTCTCTCAGGCTGAGGGTATCGACGTCATCATCGTGGGACGCGGGGGCGGTTCACTTGAAGACCTCTGGGCATTCAACGAAGAACCCGTCGCCCGCGCCGTGGCGGCGGCCACGGTCCCCGTCATCTCGGCCGTCGGCCACGAGACCGATACAACGCTCAGTGACTTTGTCGCTGACGTACGGGCCGCGACGCCCTCAGCCGCCGCGGAACTCGCGATTGCCGGCCGAACGGACTTAGTAGACAGGGTCGACCAGTTAACGGGTCGATTGCGCGCGGCGGTATTGGACGCGCTTCGTCGCTCCCGCACCAGGGTCCTTGAACTCGACCGACGACCAGGCGTCACGAGCTGGCCCGCAAGGCTGGCCAGCCATGGCCGACACACGGCCGAACTGACTCACGCCATATCAAGTGCCCTACGAGAAGCGCTGGCATCCCGACTAAGTCATGTCCATGCTGTGAGAATCCGGCTGGACACTCGCGAGCCGAGTCGCCGTGTGGAGGCGAACCGAACCCGTCTGGTGGCCGCTGACGAGCGTTTGAGTGCAACGTCGACCCACCGACAACAAAAGCTCAGAGCCCAAGTCAGCCACCTAACCGGCCGCCTCGGAGCGCTGAGCCCACTGGGTGTGCTGGCCCGCGGCTATGCGGTCTGCTGGAACGACAAACAGACCCGGATTCTCCGTGATTCTGCCACTGTCTCGGTCGGCGACAACGTGGCAATTAGGCTGGCACGCGGTCGACTCAGTGCTAGGGTGACCGGCAAGAAATGACATCCCAATGAAGCGAGGCGTCAAAGATTTCGAATCGGCGATAAAAGAGTTGGAAGCGATCGTCAAGGCCCTGGAAGAAGGCGACCTTGCCCTAGAGCAGTCGCTCGAGCTGTTCGAGCGCGGGATTCAGCTTTCACGGTTCTGTCACACTCGACTCGAAGACGCAGAGCGACGCATCGAGTTGCTCACCAGCCAAGGTGAGCGAGCAGCCGCGCCGGATAACCTGACCGCGACGAGCGAGAACGGCAACGACACGTGACCGCAGCTTTCGATTTCAAACAGTACCTTCGTGAGCGTCGCGCGGACATCGAGCAAGCCCTCGACGCAGACTTGCCGAGACCCCCCGCGTGTCCGCCGATCATCGCGGACGCAATGCGATACAGCGTGCTCGCCGGAGGAAAGCGGTTACGGCCGATCCTTACCCTCGCCTCGGCGGAGGCGGTGCTCGACCACGACGGCGCCGATCCCAAACTCCGGGAAGCTGGGCTGGCCCTAACAATGCCGGCAGCTTGCGCGGTCGAACTTATCCACACCTACTCCCTCGTGCACGATGATCTGCCGGCCATGGACGACGACAACCTGCGACGCGGACAACCTACCTCGCACGTCGTCTACGGCGAAGGCGTTGCTATCCTCGCCGGCGACGCCCTGCTAACGCACGCCTTTGAGTTGCTGGCACGGCAGCCGTCCAACGAACCATTTGGGAGCAACGAAAGGAGACTGCGGGCGCTCGGCCGTCTCGCTGAAGCCGCTGGCGCCGTCGGGATGGTTGGTGGACAGGCCCTCGACATCAGGACGACGGGCGCCAAACCGGAAAACGGAGAGGCAGAAGGTCCATTATCGACGACTGCCGAGCTCCGCGAAATCCACGAACGAAAGACCGGTGCACTTATCTGTGCCGCGGCAGGCACCGGCGCAGTCCTAGCCGGCGGCAGCCGTGAGATCGTAGCGGCGATCGAGGCATATGCCGCCCACCTCGGCCTCGCGTTCCAGATCATCGACGACATCCTCGACGTCGAGGGTAGTGCCGAAGAGCTCGGCAAGACGGCAGGCAAAGACGCCGCATTTAGTAAGCCGACCTACCCCATGCTCTACGGACTGCGACGGTCTCGGGAACTCGCGACCGAGGCGGTGTTGGCCGCGCAGCAGGCGCTGGCCGACGCCGGCCTCAGCGGACCTCTGCATGAGATCGCCAACTGGGTCGTGACTCGAAACCACTGAGTGTCTCCGAACCGTGAATCCCACGCCCCCGGGGCCTCGCATCAGACTGGACGTTTTGCTGCACACACGCGGGCTGGTCGACTCACGTGCGCGCGGCCGAACCCTGATCATGGCCGGTCATGTGCGAGTCGATGGCCAAACTGCGACGAAGGCCAGCACACTTGTACGGGGTGACGCGGAACTCGCAATCGACACTCCAGACCATCCGTACGTCGGGCGTGGCGGCGTGAAACTAGCTCACGCTCTCGATCAATTCAGGGTCGACGTCTCTAACGTCGTCGCGTTAGACGTCGGAGCCTCTACAGGAGGATTTACCGACGCATTGCTTCAACGCGGTGCAGCAACGGTCGTCGCATTGGATGTCGGTCGCGGCCAACTCGCCTGGCGTCTGCGGCGTGACCCGCGCGTGGTCGTGTTGGAACGCACACACATCGCCAAAGTGGATGCTGCCACCTTCCCGACCGACGACGGCCGATTCGACCTGATCACAGTCGACGTATCGTTTATTTCCATCCGGTATTTCATTGAACGGCTTCCGCGTCTGTTGCGGAAAGACGGAAATCTCATCGCTCTAGTGAAGCCCCAGTTCGAGGTGGGACGCGCAGAGGTTGGACATGGGGGCCTGGTCAAGATCCCATCAATACAACACCGGGCTGTGGCTGATGTGGCAACGGCAGCCGCTGAGGTAGGATTGATACAAGTCGCCATGGTACCCTCGCCGATTACCGGTGGCGACGGCAACCAGGAATTCTTTCTGCACTTGCGACACGCCGCCAAAGCCTGATGTGTGCCGACACGTCCAGATCCGCACCCGCACCAAACCCGATCACCCGTGTCGGTATCGTCGCCCGCGCCGATCTCACTGAGGCGGCCCCGGTCGTACGAGACGTTGTCAACTGGCTGACCGAACGGGACATCATTCCGGTAGTAGAACGGGACACCGCGAAGCTTGCCGACCTAACCTCGGTGTCCACCGCCGATGCGACTGCTCTCCCAAAAGCGGTAGATCTAATGTTGATTTTAGGCGGCGACGGCACTCTACTCGGCATGGCTCGCCGGATTGCGGTAGCCGACGCCGACCCACCGATCTTGGCGATCAACTTCGGTGGGCTTGGATTTCTGACTGAGATCACGCTCCCCGAGCTCTACGAGGCCCTGGCATCGTCGATCGACGGGACCGCACGCGTTGACCATCGGCGGATGCTCCAGTCACACGTGCTCCACGATGGCGAGGTGCGCACCAAGGAAATTGTGTTGAACGACGTCGTCATCACCAAGAGTGCCCTATCCGGGATTCTCGATCTCTCAGTTTCAGTCGGTGACCAGTTCGTAGCACGCTTCCGGGCCGACGGACTAATCATCGCGACGCCGACGGGTTCGACGGCTTACAACCTGTCCGCGGGTGGTCCAATCGTGCACCCGCTCGTCAATGCGGTCGTCCTCACCCCAATCGCACCCCACACGCTGACCAACCGTCCGGTGGTGCTGCCTGAGTCGGCCAGGATCCGGGTTGAACCCGAACTGGCGATCCGCCCCGCGCGGGCTTTCGCCAGCTTCGACGGACAGACCGGATTCGAGCTTGAACCGGGCGACAGCGTCACTGTTGAAACGGCTCGCCGACCGCTGCGCGTGATTCGCTCTGCCGCACGGCCGTACTTTGCGGTTCTACGAGAGAAACTCAGGTGGACGGAACGGTGACCCGAACGATCACACTCGACACCATTCGTGAAGCTAGACCGCACGTGTACGCCTTAGCCAGGCGAACGCCGCTCGTCCCACTGGCGCCCCTCGCGGGCGGCAACGAACTACCAGGACGAATTCACGTAAAACTTGAGACGCTGCAACCAATCGGTTCATTCAAGGTTCGCGGGGCAGCCAACGCCGTCGCAGCACTCACCGACAAACAACTCGCCGAGGGCGTCTGGACCGTGAGCGCCGGCAACGCCGCGCAGGGCGTGGCGTTCGCCGCGCGTCGCGCGGCAGCGCGGTGCAGGGTCATGGTGATCGACACCGCGCCAGAGACCAAGGTGAGAGCCATCGAGCGACTGGGCGCGACCATCGTGCCAGCCAGCTACGACGAATGCTGGCGCGTAGTCGAGCAACACGAGCATGATTGCCTGCCGGGTCATTTCGTCCATCCGTTCGACAACGACCGGTTCATCAGCGGCAACGGCACCATAGGACTGGAGCTGCTCGACCAACTACCAGCAGCGGACGCCATCGTGGCCTCGGTGGGCGGCGGCGGACTCCTGGTGGGAATCGCGACCGCGGCGCGCGCTCTCAAGCCCGGTATCCGCATCTACTCGGCCGAACCCGAGACAGCGGCGCCGCTAGCCACTTCCCTGGCAAAAGGGGAGGCCAGCAACTTCCCCGGATGGCAAGCTTCCTTTGTGGACGGCTGCGGCGGCAAATCGGTGACACCGACCATGTGGCCGCTACTGCGCGACACTGTCGACGCCGCCATTGTGGTGTCACTCGATGAGATCCGGCGGGCGATGCGCTTGGTCGCCTCCGGAACCAGAGTCATCGCCGAGGGAGCCGGGGCCTGCGCGGTGGCAGCAGCCCTCAGCGGACGCGCTGGGTCTGGCGTCATCATTGCCGTGGTGTCGGGTGGCAACATCGATGCCGCCACGTTCACCAGAGTGGTCGCCGTTGACCACGCCACGGGCCATTCATGACCACGCTCGGGATCGACGGCCTTGCCCCCCTACCTCCCCGGATCGAACGACTCGGGGAACTTGCACTCGATCTCTGGTGGAGCTGGAACCCGGACGCCAGAGAGCTATTCAGGCAACTCGATTACGAGCTCTGGCGATCGACCGCCCACAACCCCGTTCTCATGCTCCGACACCTCTCCTCCACCCGCCTCGCAGAAGCAGCGCGGAACCCTGTGTTCCTTGACTTGTACGACCGTACGATCAAACGCTACGACCCCGCTCGTCGAGGGTCCGACAGCTGGTGGAGTGCGACGATGCCGGCACTCCCTGGGCAATCAATCGCCTACTTCTCAGCTGAGTTCGCGCTACACCAATCGTTGCCGATTTACGCCGGCGGCCTTGGGGTACTGGCAGGCGACATCTGTAAGGAAAGCAGCGACCTCGGCCTACCGCTTATCGGCGTCGGGTTCATGTACCCGCAGGGCTACTTCCATCAGAATGTGGCAGCAACAGGCAGGCAAGAGGAGGTTTACGAGCGTTTGAGATGGACTGACGCACCCATCACGCCGGCAATCACGCCAGGCGGACGGCCGTGCGTCGTGTCCGTTCCACTCGGAAATCGGACAGTGAAGGTATCGGTCTGGCGCGTGCGGGTCGGCCGCACCAAACTTTACCTCCTCGACACCAGTCTCGAAGAGAACGCCCCATGGGACCGCGAATTATCGGCGCGGCTCTACGGCGGAGACACCGAAACACGCATCCAGCAGGAAATCATCCTCGGCGTCGGAGGCGTTCGCGCGCTCAGGGCCATGGGCTCTGACCCAATCGTCTGGCACCTGAACGAAGGGCATGCCGCCTTCGTCTCGTTCCAACGCATGCGAGAAATGCTCGAGAACGGAGAAACGTTCGAGGCGGCGCTGGCAGCAGTGAGACGCACCACAGTGTTCACCACGCACACCCCGGTCCCCGCGGGACACGACACCTTCCCGTTTCAGCTGGTCGACTCACATCTCGCCGGCTGCTGGGGTTCGCTTGGCATTCACCGAGAAGCATTCCTAGAGCTCGGCCAGCACGACACTGGCGATGGACCACATTTCAACATGACGGCCCTGGCTCTCCGCACCGCCGGGCAAGTCAACGCCGTCAGCAAACTGCACGCAGATGTCACCCGTAAGATGTGGGCGACCACTAGGAAGGACCACGCGGACACGGCGGCCCCGATTCGCCCACTGACCAACGGTATCCATATCAGCACCTGGATCGCGCATCGCCTTGCCCTACTTTTTGACCAATATTTGGGCGTCGATTGGCGTGAACAACGAGATGATGCCCTATGGGATCGGGTCAGAGAGATTCCAGACTCCGAACTCTGGCAGGTGCGTCAGTCGCTACGTCGATACCTGTTTGATTTCATCCGTGAGCGCGCGCGGCAACGATGGACGATCGAAAACGTAAATGCCACCGCGGTGCTAGCCAACGGGACATTGCTCGACCCGAATGCGCTTACGATCGGCTTCGCAAGACGCTTCACCGGTTACAAGCGTCCCGAGTTGATCTTCAGTGATCCGGAACGGCTCAGCCGCATTCT
>DQEK01000204.1 GCA_003533545.1 Acidobacteriota bacterium
GCCTCTTTCGTAGGGATCGAAGCCAAGGCCCCTCAGGGCCGATGGGAGACCGGGATGCGTATGTTCAGACTCGTGTTGCCGGCGTTACTGACGGTGGCGACGGCGTTGCCCGCGCTCGCTAAGGCGGATGCTCCTCTTGTTGATGCGGTTCGGAGTGGTGACATTGCTGCCGTGCGCGCCCTGCTCGACCAGGGCACCGATGTTGATGCTCGGTTGGGCGACGATTCGACAGCGCTGCAGTGGGCCGTGCACGAGCGCCGACCCGCGATGGTCGACTTGCTTCTTGAGGCGGGTGCCGATGTGGGTCTGGCGAATCGGCACGGGGTCAGCGCTGTGTGGCTGGCGGCAGAGAACGGTGACGCGGGCATCCTCGAGCGGCTCCTTGAAGCTGGTGCGGACGCGAACCGGACGATGTCCGGCGGCGAGACGGTGCTAATGACGGCTGCTCGTACCGGGGATCAGGAGACCGTGAGGTTACTGCTGGAGCGGGGTGCCGACCCCAACGCGCGTGAGGCGCTGCGGGGCCAGACCGCGCTGATGTGGGCAGCAGCGCGAAATAATGTTGCTGTCGTGCATGTACTGGCCGAAGTGGGCGCTGATATTAGCGCCCGTACCGACAACCCGTCTTCAGCCCGTGGTCGTACGTTCGCCAGTGCGCCAACGACCGGTTTTACGCCGCTGCTCTTCGCTGTGCGCGGCGGACATATCGACGCAGCTCGTGTGCTACTCGATGCGGGTGCCTCGGTGGACGACGCCGTCAGTGACGGCCAGAGCGCGTTGGTGCTAGCAGCGGCCAATGCCAACTGGGAGATGGCTGCGTATCTACTCGATCGTGGTGCCGAGCCAAATGACGCGGCTGCTGGTTGGAGTGCGCTACACCAGACGGTACGTACGCGGCGGATGAACACCGGCTTCGGCACTCCCGGACCGTTCGCCGCAGGGACCCTCGACAGCATCGATTTGATTCGTAAGCTTCTGGCGCACGGCGTTGACGTCAATGCACGGATGACGCGCAATGGGATGCGGGATGGACAGCGGAATCGATTCAACCGCCTAGGGGCTACCGCCTTCATGCTCGCCGCGAAGGTGACCGACGTGGAAGCCATGCGTGTGCTGCTCGACGCCGGCGCCGACCCGCTGATCCCGACCGCCGACGGAACGACGCCGTTGATGGTGGCGGCGGGGTTGGCGATTTGGAACCCAGGAGAAGATGGCGGGTCGCTGCCGGGGCAGGAGGACGAAGTACTCGAGGCGGTCCAGATGTGCGTTGAGGCGGGCAACGATGTCAACGCCGCCAATTACCGTGGCGAGACCGCGCTTCATGGGGTCGGATTCCGCGGTGCGAACAACGTCGTCGATTATCTTGTCGAGCAGGGAGCGGATCTTGATGCGCGGACGGCCGATGGTTGGTCTGCCTTAGCAGTCGCCCGTGGTCTGAGTTATTCCGATTTCTACAAAGTACAAGTGCACACGGCTGAACGGCTTGAGGAGTTAATGCAGGTGCGCGGTCTTGAGACTGAGAGTGACGCGCATCGAGTGCCAGGAGCCGTTTGCTACGATTGCCTGCAGACTCGACGCGACCAGATTCGATCCGTCGCCGTGCGTGACGAGTGGATGGAGTCCAACTTCGATCCCGCTAGTCACGAGATCCAGATGCCGCAGGACTGGTCGTGGCTGCCCTTCAGCCCCTAGCTGTAACCCCGCTCCCTACTCCGGGGGCCTGAAGGCCCAGAGTTCACCTGCGAATCCGCCGCCAGCTATCGCAACGACCAGGTATTGCGTGTCGCCGATTTGGTAGGTCATCGGGGACCCTGTGGCTGGTACCGGTAGTGAGACCGTGCCCACTTCCTGGCCGGTCGCTTTGTCATAAGCCCGGAGCGCCGAGCCGCGTACCCCGGCATCGTTCGTAAATAGACCGCCGTCACCGGCCACAACCAACGTCGAAGTGACTAGCGTACCGATGCGGGCGTTGGCAACGCCAGTACGCGGCACGTCGATGCCTTCAAGCAGCGGATGGTTGCGGATGTTATCGGGGGTTTCCCCGTGCGCTACCTGCCACACGATCTCGCCTTCATTGAGGTCGATGGCGGTTATTCGGCCCCATGGGGGCTTCACAATGGTGATGCCGTCCACGTTCGTGCCGCCGAACCCACCGCGACCTCCACGACCGCCACGTCCACGAGTGCCAGCGGGTGGACGCGGTCGTCCCATGATGTAATCCATGTTCGACCGCCGCGGGTTACTGACCAGGCCCAGGCCGTGCACTTCGGTCTTCGAATAGAGGTAGAAGATGCCGGTTTCTGGGTCAAATGAGCCGCCCGGCCAGTTTGAACCGCCGGTCAAACCTGGAAGGTGGAGGGTGCCCAAGGTCCCGTCTAGGCTCGCCACCGACGGTGGCGAGAAGAGTGGCCCGGTTCGGTAGCGGGCGGCCAGCTCCTCTGCCCGACGCCGCAACTCAGGCGTGAAATCGATCAGATCGTCGACAGTCACCCCCTGCCGTTCGAACGGAGGGGGTTTGGTTGGGAACGGTTGTGTGGCCGAGGTCACTTCTCCTGGTACATCGGATTGCGGCACGGGTCGTTCTTCGATGGGCCACACGGGCTCGCCGTTCGACCGATCGAGTACAAAGAGGAACCCCTGCTTACTAGGTTGTGCCAGTGCTTTGATCTCTCGACCGTCAAC
>DQEK01000026.1:0-6771 GCA_003533545.1 Acidobacteriota bacterium
GAGAGCAACGCGACAAATCATGAACAAAGACATTGCCAATCACTCCTCTGTTATCGCCCACGAACATTCCACGCCACGTGCGGCGCGTCAAGCGCCTGCTTGACCAACAATCACGACCGAACAAACGTTCTGGTGGGGAAAACCTCCCAGATTGTGTGTCAAGCCAAAGACGGGCTCAGAACTACGTTGTCGCTCACCCGCGCGCCCCTGCATCTGCAAATACACCTCGTAGAGCATCCGTAATCCAGACGCCCCGATGGGGTGGCCAAAGCACTTAAGCCCACCGTCGATCTGGCACGGCACCGCGCCCTCTGCGTCGTAGCAGCCGTCCATCACGTCTTTGATGGCTCCGCCTTCTGACGAAATGTGCAGGTCCTCCATAGTTACTAACTCGGTGACCGAGAAGCAGTCATGCACCTCAGTCAAACTAATCTCGTCCCGAGGCTTCTCGATGCCTGCCTCCGCATAGGCGCGTGCCGACGCGACCCGAGTGGTCATGAAATAGCTTCCGTCCCAAGAATTGTGTTGCGCCTCGGTCCCATTCGACACAGCCACCTGCACCGCCTTAACAGTGACCATGTGCTTCTTCTCCAGCCCCTTCGCAATGTCCGGAGTGGCCACGATGGCGCACGCTGCGCCGTCGGACACGCCGCAGCAGTCGAACAATCCCAGCGGCTCAGCGATCATCGGGGCGTTCATGACCCGATCTTCATCGATCCGTTTCCTGAGGTGAGCTTTGGGATTTTTCGCCCCGTTGTCATGACTCTTCACCGATACATGCGCCATGGCTCGCTTGAGGTCGTCACGTGCCACTCCGTGCTTACTCTGGTAGGCACTCGCCAGTTGCGCGAAAGCACCGGGCGCCGACATATTTGACCAGTACATGTCGTTAACCGCGCCCCGACTACGCTGCGGCAGACCGCCGTAGCCAGTGTCCTTGAGTTTTTCAACTCCCAACGCGAGCGCGATGTCACAGGCACCAGAGGCCACTGCGTACACCGCACCGCGAAACGCTTCCGAGCCAGAAGCACAGTAGTTCTCGACCCGAGTAACCGGAATGTGCGGCAACCGGAGCGCCATGGCAAGTGGAATGCCAGACTTCCCCACGTGCTGTTCCTCTATGGCAGTCGAAAACCATGCCGCTCCGATCTCATCTTTCTCGATGCTCGCATCCGTGACCGCTTCAGAAAATGCTTCAAGCATAAGGTCCTCGGCATTGTCACTCCAGCGTTCACCGAACTTCGAGCAGCCCATGCCGATCACCGCGACCTTATCCCTGATACCGCTGGCCATAGCTATACAGCTCCTTCCACCTCGACCGGCACCAAGGCCGGGGCAGCTTTCCAGAAATAGCGCCTGAAGCCTCGTGCCCGGTCGTAATCCTTTACCCTGAAGACCATACGCATCCGTTGGCCGACCTCGGGCGCAACATTCGGGTCAACGTCGGCTAGGTCCAACATCGCTCGCCCGCCTTCGTCAAACTGCACCATGCCGTAATAGGCCGGTGGGTCGACGCTATAGGTAAGCTGATCTGCAGTATATGAGTTAAGTTGCGCGCCCGACTCCGAAAACGGGTGCTCATCCTGCCGCCCAACCGCTCCGCACGTCGGATTCACGCACAAGTTGCCCCTCGGATACTGCGGCGTGCCACATTTGGTGCAACACCCACCCACGAAGCCCAGCAACATCTCCTTGTTGCGATAGAGCGTCGTCAAGCCCGTTTGCTTATCGACCTCAGCCCGCAGTCCCCGTTCGATTTCGACTAGCTCGTTCGTGGCGAGATAGCGCTGATAGTTGTTGTCCTCCCACCGCCACGCTAGGTGTCCATGAATACCGACCGCGGGGCCCGTATCCATAACCGCCGTGCACACTTTCAAGACGACGGCATCACACCCCTGCCCGAACCCTACAACCAAAATCGTGTCCCCCGGCACCGCATCTTCGAGCGCGTGCACGAGCATCAACAAGGGGTGGGCGGCACCAGTTTCACCGCACGTGCCCTGCAAGTTGTCGCGGATCCTTGCCTCCCCAATCCCAATAGTTCTCGCCAGCGTTCCGGCCACTCGACGGGCGGCCGCGGGAAAACAGAAGTGGTCAACCGCACCGGCCTCAATCCCGGCCGAGGCCAGCGCCCTTCCCACCGTCACTGGCACAATCTTCAGATACCCTTCGTCCCGGACCCAACGCTCCTCCCAGACGTAGTCGAAGGGTTGATCTTGTCCTCGGTAATGATCAACGAAGTCGACGGTTTCGCTCGCATGCCCCAGCAGCCTGGCTGCACCGTCGCCCTCGGCCACGAGCAAGGCCGCTGCCCCATCGCCCGTGGTCAACTCAAGCGGACTCGCCGCCCGCGTGCGCCGCTTCTCGCTGCCCACGACAAGCAGCGGCCCGCCACCACCGGCTACTGCCTGGAAAGCGGTCACAAGGGAGGACGTGCCGGCGCGCTGGGACCCACCGATATCCAGCGTCCGAAGTTCGCTTCTTAGGCGAAGTGCTTCGCTGACGATTCCGGCATTCTGCCGGTCGAGAAAGGGCAGGCTGGTCGACGCGAGATACACGCCTCGAACGCTGTCTCTGACAATTTTCCCCAGCGCGTCCCGAGCGGCCTCAACCGCCATGGTCACGGCGTCTTCGTCCCAACCGGCGATTGCGCGCTCACCCACACCGAAACGCTTCAGGCCGGGGTTAAACCAGGCGTTGGACTCCGCGATGACAGAGCGCTGCAGCCGCCGACGCGGGACGTAACCGCCAAACGCCTGGATGCCTACGGACGTCACACGGGATCCCAACTGAAGACATCCGCGCTGCTGTGCAGCGGATAGAAATCGTTGCGCAGTGCTGGAAACGCATGACCGATTACGCCACTCGGCGTCCACCCGGCACTCTCCTGAATACCCCTAAGCGGCCGATTCTGTCCTATCAAGAACACCTCGTTGTTGCGCACCGCGAAGATCTGCCCTGTGACGTCGCTTGCGGCGTCCGAGGCTAAAGCAACAACTACCGGAGCGATCTTTTCAGGAGTCATCCGCTTGAGCTTCTCGACCCGAGCGCGCTGCGCGTCATTGTTTACCGGGATGGAGCCGATCAGACGACTCCAGGCGAAAGGGGCAACACAGTTCGACCGGACATTGAAACGGGACATGTCAAGCGCAATCGATTTCGATAAGCCAACAATGCCCAGTTTCGCAGCTGCGTAGTTCGCCTGTCCCAGATTACCGACGAGCCCAGACGTAGACGTCATGTGTACAAAGCAGCCTGACTCCTGCTTACGGAAGTGTCCGGCGCCAGCGCTGGAAATGTTGAAGCTACCTTTCAGGTGCACGTTCATCACAGCATCCCAATCGTCTTCCGACATCTTGTGGAAAATGACATCGCGCACGATGCCCGCATTGTTCACGACGATGTCGAGCCCCCCAAAGCAGTCGATCGCCTGTTCGATCATGCCGCGAGCGGCGCGAGTGTCGCCCACGCTATCAAAGTTAGCCTCCGCTTCCCCGCCAACCTCGCGAATCGCATTAACGGTTTCCATCGCAGGGGCCCGGTCGCGCCCTTCTCCACTCTCACTTCCACCGAGGTCGTTCACAATGACCCGTGCTCCGTGTTCCGCCAGCAGCTTAGCCACAGCTGCACCGACCCCGCGTCCCGCTCCAGTGACTAGCGCCACTTTCCCCTCGACCAGCTTTGAGTCGGTCATCATCTCCTCGTGTCCAGCCCGCCAAGCACCTACTGGGACGTGACGGCCGGCCGATCGAGCCACGCCCTGCTATGTGCGTACGAAAGCTTGGAATGGACTTGAAACAGAGATTGTGTCCCTCGTACAGCAGCACCTGTGCGCGTACGAACGCAGATTTACGTACGCTTGACCACTACCAGCGTAATGTCGTCTGCCGGCGCAGAAAAATCAAGCAGGTCCGACTGAATATGGTTGTAGATCTCCCGAGCCGAGAAATTCTTTACCTCGCGAAGCCGGCCTTCAAGCCGCGCTGGACAATAGCGATCATTTCCGTGCTCCGCGAGGCCGTCGGTATGCAGCAGCAGGATGTCGCCCGCGCCCAACAGCGTCCACTCGTTCACCTCGTAGTCTTGTTTGAAGCCGAACGGACTTTCAACGGTGCTGCGATCGATGACGTTGAGTGAGGGCTGGATCCCTATCGGGGGAAAGGACGCTTTCCTATCGCCCCCGATCTCCATGAAACGGTCGTGACGGTGGGAGAACACGAGTGGAAACGGTTGGCCCGCCGACAGAAATCTGAACGTGCCCTCCTCTGACACCTCACCGTAGAGCAGTGAAATGAATTTGTGAGCACCAGAAGAATTGTGGACCCTCGTATTCAGATTCTCAAACAGTCTCGTGGTGATTTGACCGTAGCGGTCCAATTCGTACAACGCCCCGACCAGGAACGCCTGATGCACCATCGCCGCCAACAACGCGTCTGTCATCTGGTGCCCAGACACATCCAGCACCGCGATGCCAGCGCGGCGCTGGCATCGTCGTAAATTGTCCACCACCTTCGTCTGTCCCCTGGATTCCGCCCATCCAATTCTGGCATCCAAATCATAACGCTGGGTGAAATCGACGTAGATAATGTGGTCGCCACCCACGGCCCCAGAGAGAGGGCGGGTCCCACCCCAGACATCCATTCCTCGCAACCGCGGCACCTCGCCCGGATCGGGAAGTATCTGGTTTGCGATTTCCTGGAAGTTCTCGATTTCCTTGACAAGCTCCGCGTCGGTTCTAGGCATGAGTCACCGTGCTTTCACTTCCCTGAACCGTTTCCCGTCCGAGACCCCATCCCCTGGCGGAGAGTGGAGAACGGCCCTTAGCGACCGTTCTGTTCAGCCGCTGATTCTTCCGCTCGCGCACCGGCCAGAATGCCAGCCATCCCGATGTTGCCTTCGTGGCATGCATACTCAAACAGAGGATCCCGACTTCGAGACATCGGCACCATCGCCGTCCACGGACGCACCCAGGTAGTCTCGTCGGTCACGGCGATCTCGTAGTGCAAACGATCTGGCCCGGCGAGCGTGAAACGTTCGGTCATATGGAGATTCTCCGCCGAGCCTTGATAACCGCTCTTGGGAGAATAATTCGTGGTTTCAACGACTAGAGTGTCGCCCTCCCAATGACCACGAGAATCCCCATGCCAGAGGCGAATGGAGTCGTCGGCATGCGGCATGTCACCGATCGGAATGACTCTGGCATCATGAATCATCTCGCCGAGCATGACCACATGCTCTGGCGTCTGAAAAATCTGGTAGTAACTGTTGTACCCAGCACCGAGCCCTCCGACTCGTGGAATGCCGTAGGTGATACAACGCACCTGGCGGGTGCGGTCCTCAGGCCCGTCCGCGGGGTGGTCACGCTGGTACTTCCGGGCCGCCTCGATCCGAGCCTCGGCCTCTGTGGTCAGCGACGGGACTTTTCCGTCTGGCGGGTCCGTGATCAACGACGTGCGGTTCTCAAACTCCCGGTCCACCATCCACACTGAACTGTAGTTGCCCGTACCGCCGTCTCTCGAAACGTTCTTCTCGACATCAGCTAGCGCCGCATTGAAGACCCCGTCAGCAAACGCGGCGTCGTCCGCCCCACCGAAAAGTCGCTCCGCGGATGCTCTGAGCCGCGCCACCTCCTCGTCGGTGAATATCGCCTTACCCGCGAGCGAGTCTGGGCGCTCCAGCGGTGTCGCTGCGTTATTCGCCCAGACGCCCTGCAAATCCATACGGCCCTCAGCAGTTCGAGGTGGATTCCACTCCCCCTGCTGAGCCAATACTGGCGAGATGGACGCAAGTGACACGACGGCACACACCGTCGAGGCCGTAATCCGAACGTGACCCATCTGTCGTCTCCCCGTCACTATTTCCCATCGAAGATGTACTGCACGGTCGCCTGTAACCTGCCCGGGTCCGCTACGAAATCGCTGTACTGGGCAGGCACCGAGTACGAACTGACCGCCTGGTCCACTGACCGACCCGCCGCCTGCGCCGATTTTGCCTTCTCTAAAATGTCGTTATAAAAGCCACTATAGTTAGCGAAATCGTCCCAGACGCGGTGGACGATATCGTGCCCTGGGATGATGGTGTCGACGCCATCTACACCCTCGACGGCCTTCCGCAGCGTGGCCCCAAACTCGATGGCGCTGCCATTGGAATTTTCGACGTCAAGATACGGCAGCCCTCTTCGCGCGAACATGTCGCCGGTTTGCATGGTGCGAGCTTCCTTAAAGACAACGAAGATATCTCCATCGGTGTGCCCTCGCCCGAAATAGTACAGGTCGATCTGGTCTGACCCGGAGAACAGCGAGGTTCGATCGGAGAAGGTCGTTTCTGGCAGGTACTTCGCGTTCTCACCCCTAAACGCTTCACAATTGGTGATCGAGCCACCCTGATAGCCCGCGCCATCATCACAGACCGGCTGCGACATGTGGGCGAGCGTGTTCTCGTGCGCGACAAAATTCACCGTGTCAGAAAACTCAACGTTGCTCCCGCTATGGTCCCAATGAGTATGAGTATTGATGATCGTCGAGATAGGTAAATCGGTGACCTCTCGGACGTGAGTCAAAATATCGGCCCCATAGCCACTAATTTTTGTATCAACGAGCACAACACCGCTGTCGGTAACGAAGATGCCGGTGTTCCCCCCTCCCCCCATTCCCTGCACCGCGGGATCATTCGCGAGCATGTAGAGGTTATCGGCGATTTGGTGCAGCGCGAGATTCGCCCGGTCCTGGCGTGCTTCGTTGGCAGCCACCATCGCGAAAACCCCAGCCAGGG
>DQEK01000026.1:7156-22222 GCA_003533545.1 Acidobacteriota bacterium
GTGATCATGACTATACTGACTCGCCCGTCTAGGCGAAACCCCGCTTATACCGGAACGGCCAGATCGCGGGCAAAGTCCCGACGTAGGGTCTTCGCCAGCCCACCGGTGCCGCGACCTAGGTATCATGCCCTTGGCAGGGACGCTCACATGTTGAACTATCGTGCGCACGTCGTGTTGCTGTGCCTCGTATTGGGCGTCTGCTGGGGCGCTCCAACCGCATCTCTTGCGCAGGCCGTCCCGGGTCTCGACGAACAGCGCGCCCTCGCGGAACGAGGCGACGCCGATGCCCAGTTCGCACTAGGCGCCATGTACTCCAGCGGCCGAGGCGGTGTCGTCCAAGATGTCCCAACCGCAGCACACTGGTTCCGGCTAGCGGCCGACCAGGGGCACGAACAGGCCCAGCTAACGCTTGGGGTCCACTACTTGACGGGAGATGGCGTCCCGCAAAACCCTACCGAGGCAGTGCGGTTGTTCCGGCTCGCTGGCGAGCAAGGCAATGTGTTTGCACAGAATAACCTCGGAGTGGTCTACCAGGGAATTCCAGAACCCTTCCGTACCGACAAAGACGTTCCGGTCGACCACGCCGAGTCAGTACGATGGTTCCGCCGCGCGGCCGACCAAGGCCACGCTGTGTCCGCGATGAACTTGGCCGTCAAGTATC
Source organism: Acidobacteriota bacterium (assembly GCA_003533545.1). GTDB lineage: Bacteria > Acidobacteriota > Vicinamibacteria > Vicinamibacterales > UBA8438 > DQEK01. The sequence goes on from DQEK01000026.1 coordinate 7,818, forward strand.
GACGGGGGGACGGCGTGGCTCAGGACTACACGCAAGCGTTCGGTTGGTTCCGACGGGCCGCCGCGCTCGGCGACGTCAATGCACGCCGCGAGGTCGGGGGCATGTACGCGGCCGGTCAGGGCGTCCCGCAGAATGACATCGAGGCGTACATGTGGCTGGACCTAGCCGTGCTGCAGGCCTTCGGCGAGGATCGCGAGATACTACTAATCGACCGGGAAGCGGTGGCAGAGCGGATGACCGCGCAGCAAATCGCCGAGGCCCAGCGCCGAGTGAACGCATGGACACCGTCCAGTCGGTAGCACTTTGTAGCCTATTGGAGTTCGCTGAACACGACCTCTCTCGCCTCGAACGCTTCGGTTGCGAGTCGGCCCGCATTCACCGCCGCGGGCCAACCAGCATAGAACGTCACATGGAGGATGACCTCGGAGATTTCCTGCGGCGTCACACCATTCGCGTCTAGCGCGCGAATAATGTGCGTACGCAACTCGTTCGTCGCGTAAAGCGCCTGATTAACCGCTACCGTAATCAGGCTCCGGTCCCGTTTCGACAAGAGCGGCCTCTCCCAGACATCCCCGTACAGAACACTGTTGCGTAGCTCGCCCAGCCGAGGCACCGACCTGTACGCGCGGCTGAGCTCCGCGCCGATGTCCCCCGACTCGGCCGTCGAAACCGTCCGTGGCAGTTCGCCAAGCACGAGGCCACGCTCGTCGAAGGCCTCCGCGGCAATCAGTGATGCCTGCACCCCAGTCGGCCACCCTGCATAAAACGTCACGTGTAAGATGATTTCCGAAATCTCCTCTGGGGTCAGGCCGTTGTCGAGACCTCTGGGAATGTGAATCTCTAGCTCGTCCCGTACGAGCGCCTGAAGTACGGCGATCGTAATCAAACTCCGGTCTCGTTTCGACAGGTAAGAACGCTCCCAAATTTCACCGTAGACGACCGAGTTACGCAACTCGCCGAGATACGGCGACCCCGCGTACAAAGCGCTTGTCCTCATAGCAGGGTCGGCGCCCTCCTGCGTTGGCTCGGCCAGCGGGCCGTCGGTGTTCGAGGCACAGCCCAACAAACTGAAGGCAAGGCTCACCGCTACCGTGACAGAACACATGATTTCCCGTGACAGGCTCATAGGTTCAACTCCTCGCTCGTGATCGTCTACGCAGCTGGAAGCACGTTGCGTAAAAGAGTCATGGAAACCGAAGACTACGCTCCCTCGACCATCCGCTCGGCGGCGTCCCGTCTGACAAACAGCACATCAGCCAGCATCGGCGTCCCCTGGTGGCATCCCAGACGGACGTTGCCTCGGTAGACGTAGCCGAGTTCACGGAGGGCCGAAGAAATGTCCTCGAAGGTGGGAGCGTCATCTCCCAACGGGCTGGGGTAGAAGACCGATTCGACGATGACAGCCGTCGAGCGTCGCAGCGTAGCCTCCCCGCCCCGGATCACCTGCAGGTCTAAACCCTCCGTGTCAATCTTGACCAACACGTCACCAGCGAGCGCCAGTTCAGAGGCCACGTTGTCCAAGGTGTCGACGTGAACCTGAATCTGGTCATACTGCGACGACTTCTCGGGCGACGGGCGCAGCAAGGTCGACCAGATGTCGTTCCGCTTGTCGACGTACAGCGACTGCTCAGACCGCTCACAGGAAAGCGCGACCTGTAGCACCTCCACAGCAACGCCCTGGACCCTCGCCCACTCCTCCAGACGTCGACACAACTTCGGAATCGGTTCGATGCAATAGATCTTCGCGTTTGGAAAGAACCCGAGGAACCCGCGCGCCGCCCCACCCTTGTTTGCGCCAATGTCGATCACTGTTCGGATATCAAGGTTCGTTAGACCGAGCAAGCTCTGTCGCTGTTCGATGTAGTCGACGAAGTTCTTCAGGCCGAGACCCTTGTGCAAGAAACGAAGAAACGGCCGGGGCAACCTAGGGATGGCCATCGCGTCGAGCATGATAGCGCGATGGCGCTGTCGGTTCATCACGACGCCAGGCGGAGGCCGGGGTAAGATCAACTCCCACGCAGCAACCGTCGACACCGTCAACCAGTTGAGGGTCCAAGATGCGCCTCCATCGTTTTGCGTCACTACTCGTCCTATCGCTCGGCTTCACCGGGCTGCAACTTGGCCCAGCCAGCGTTCACGCTCAGTCCTCGAACGACTTCACTCCGGTCACCGACGCGATGTTGGCAAACCCATCGCCAGACGACTGGCTCATGTGGCGTCGAACGCTCGACGGCTGGGGCTACAGCCCTCTTGACCAAATCACACGGGACAACGTCGACAGCCTCAACTTAGCGTGGACACGGGCACTGCGAACCGGCAGCATGGAGGGCACGCCGCTCGCCTACGATGGTGTCATCTACATGCCGAACTCGAGCGACGCCATTCAGGCAATCGATGCGGTCACCGGCGACCTGAAATGGGAGTACCTTCGCGACCTACCGGACGACGTCTACGACTTCGTGGGAGGCAACGCAAGGAACAACCGGAATATTGCCATCTACGACCGGTTCATCGTTAACACCAGCGATGATGACTACGCGTTCGCGCTGGACGCCACAACTGGCGAACTCGCCTGGGAAACGCAGATATTCGATTACCGCGTCACCCCGGCCGGGCATAGCTCAGGTCCGATCGTCGCCGACGGCAAGATGATCTCGGGTCGCAGCTGCCGCCCTGCGGGCGGCCCAGAATCGTGCGTCATCGTGGCCCACGACGCCCGCACGGGAGAGGAGATGTGGCGTCGACGCACCGTACCCGCACCCGGAGAACCGGGCGACGAGACCTGGGGTGGCGTCCCGTTTGAGCAGCGCATTCACGTGGGTACTTGGATGCCGCCCAGCTACGACCCAGACTTACGACTGATCTACCAGGGCACGTCAGTTACTTCTCCTGCCCCAAAATTTCTACTTGGCGGCATCGACAACAAGCACCTCTACCACAACTCGACGCTAGCATTGGATGTCGACACTGGGGAGATCCGGTGGTACTACCAACACCTCAACGACCATTGGGACCTAGACCATCCCTTCGAACGGATGCTCGTCGACACCGCCGTCGCCCCAGACTCAAGCGCTGTAAGCTGGATCAACCCCAACCTGCGGCCGGGCGAGATCCGCAAAGTAATGACAGGTATTCCCGGTAAGACCGGCGTGGTTTACACACTAGATCGAGCAACCGGTGAGTTTCTGTGGGCCACTCCGACGGTGCCCCAGAACGTGATTAGCAGTATCGACGGTGCGACCGGAGCAGTAACCGAGAATTCCGAAGTAGTCTTCAGCGGACTCGGCCAAGAAGTGCTCGCGTGCCCCACCTGGGCTGGTGGTAAAGACTGGGAGGCTGGCGCTTACAGTCCACTGACCAACACGATGTACTTTCCGCTTCGCAATACTTGCGCTCGAATGCTTTCCACCGAAACCCCCCGAGGGGAACGAGAGCTGGCACTAACCGAGGGCGGTCAACGCCCACTAGCGATTTACGCCCTGGCGGCGAGACACCAGATCGCTCCAGGTACCGAGCAACTCGGCAGCATCCACGCGATCTCGGTCGAGACGGGCGAGACCGCTTGGCTCTTCGAACAGCGCGCGGCCACACAGTCACTCGTGACCACCGGTGGCGGACTGATCTTCGGCGGTGACGCGAACGGGCGGTTCCGTGCGTTCGACCAGGAGACCGGCGATATTTTGTGGGAGATCAACCTCGGATCGCCGGTGACCGGTTACCCTGTCTCGTTTGCAGTCGACGGCCGGCAGTACGTGGCGGTCGCCACCGGAACCGGCGCCGGCATCAACCTCCGGATGACTCCGGAGCTACGACCAAGTCGTGGAAACAATCTATTCGTCTTCGCGCTGCCGGAATGAGAACCCGCGCTCGGCGCACACGGAGCGCGGGAACCCAGGAGGAGGGGGCACGATGCCCCCTCATGCCAGAAACCGCCAAAAACTAGCTGTCGAGGTTACCGCTCCGGCCGTCGAACGTACCTTTTGAGATCACGCGGGCCGACTTCGGCACCGTAAATGTTGCCGGCCGCGTCAGCAGCCACGCCCTCGGAAAAACTGGTACCCCGCAACGGTCCGGCGTTGGCATCCGCCGGGTCAGGAATGAAGTACATCACCTCACCCGTCCGCGCGCTCCCGATTCGAATGCCACGCTGCCACTCGCCGTGGTCACGAGAATCGGACGATTCCGAGTCCGTGGCGTAGAGCATGTCGTTGGCGTCGATGAAAATGCCACTGTTCCGGCTGAACTGGTACCAGGTGTCGAGCAGCGTGCCCTCCTGGTCGTAGATCAGGATGCGATTGTTCGACCGGTCGGCCACAAAGAGCCGTCCCTGGGAATCAAACGCCAACCCATGCGGAACACCAATCTCACCGTCCCCACCCCATTCCTTGATGAAGTTGCCCGAGGCGTCATACTTCACAACCCGCTGCCGGGACCGGTTCCCGCCATGTCCGTCGCCAACATAAATAGCGCCATCCGGACCAACCACCACGTCAGAAGGCTGATTAAAATGGGTTTCGTCGTTGCCAGCTTCGCCCGCAGTACCGAGACTCATCAAAAGTTCCCCGTCGGCATTGAACTTGTGCACTTGATGGCCCTTGCCCTCGGTCCCACGAGCATCGGTCACCCAGACATTGCCTTGAGTGTCGACGTGAATGCCATGCGGCCAATTAATCCGACCGGCACCGAAGCTCTTGACCAGCTGCCCAGATCCGTCGAATTTCAGGATTGAGTCAAGCGTCGAACCCTCGCAGGCGTTTTGACCACATCGCTCAGCCACCCAAATGTGCACGCCATCAGGGTCAATATCAACGGCACTAGTTGCGCCCCAGTGACGAGCACCAGGCATCTTGGCCCACCCAGTGATGGCCTGATAGGGATTCGGCAGGTCATTCCCTGTTTCCTGGGCGGCGGCTGGAACCGCGAGCACGGCAATTAGCGCTAGTCCGATTGCGACGACGAATCTACGTTGCCTAACATGAATCACTGGTTTCCTCCCTACTCTGAACCTCAAATGAACGCCCCGGAGTGAGGCATCATGGTCTTCACAAACGGTTGAGCCTCACCGACTGTTTCACCCACGGAACCCAAGAGCGTAAACCTCCAGCGCCGCCCCGAGGATTAACGCGCCCCCACGGTCGTCGGCGCCATTCACGGCCGGCCGATCCAAATAGTAACGCCGCGTCGGCCCAGCTCCGGTACTAATACAGACGTCGACCAGTTCTCCGTTGAGCTCCACATGGGCGAGCAGTCCGTTCCAGGCCTGTTCAACTACTGAACGGTACGACGCGTTCAGCCAACCAAGTCGGATGCCGCGGGCCATCGCCGTGATAGCAAGTGCCGTCACGCTTCCTTCTCGGTAACTACCCGGAGTGTCAACCACCTGAAACCACATGCCGTCAGCGGCTTGGTGCGCAACCAACCCCTCCATCTGACGCCGGAAGATGTCGAGAACACCAGAGCGGGAAGCGTGAGTCGCAGGCAGCGCGGTAAGCAACTCCGCCAACCCGAGCGCCGCGAAACCGTTGCCTCGTCCCCAGGGGGCCGGCGAGTCGGGAGCGTGGTAGAAGATGCCATCCGGCTGTTGCAGTCGCTCGGCATAGTCGATGACCAGTCTCGCAGCGGCGGCCAGAGCATCAGCATCGCCAGACAACGAAGCAACGATTGTGCCGAGAAACATGTCGTCCGTCCACCCAGAACCAAACTTCGGCACGCCTGGCGAGGTTTCGGTTGCACCGTACCTGGCAGCCTCGCGGGTCAACGCCGTGGCCACCGCCCCTTCCTCGCCCCCCTCGCTCGCCAGCTCGACAAAAACCACCGCCCCGCCGAGACCGGCAAACCGAACAGACTCACCGACCAACGGCTGCTGTCCGCTGAGCCAGGGACGCACCTGGTCAAGCACCTTCGATCGCCAAACTGACTCACCGGTCACACGAGCCAGTCGTAGTGCATGGAGCCAGGCCACCCCCGAGATATAACTCATACTGGGAGCCTCAGGGTAGCGTCCGGCCAAGAGCCTGGCGACCTCCAATGGCGTCCGGTCGACTCGTTGTTCAAGAGCTCGACGAAGCGGAGACCTTTCCTCTGGCATTCGACTCAGCAAGGCACGCATAAGCGCCGGGCCGTCCCCGTCACTTGCCGTCACCTGCAACGCTTCAACCGGTCCGAGGTCAGAGTGGCCCACCCCCGACGCCAGCGCCGTCACGAGGAGGCCGCCAGGCGAGCTCCCGTCCGCGTCTTCCGCGGAGAGTAACCGCAAGCCGGCCCCACTGGTCACCACCACCACCAAATCAGGAACCTGGTAGGCAACCCAGCGCCAGACATAATGACTCTCTGGGAGATCCGGATCATCAAAGTAGCCGCCGGCCGGAGGAAACCGATAAGACCTGCCTGCGCCAGCGCCGTCCGGGTCCGCCAACGGCAAGGCGCTTACCGCCCAGCGCCCCCGATCGACGTCCGACGCCTCGGTCTTGAACCAGCGTACCGCGTCGAGGACGACACGGGCGCTCGCCGACCGGCCCTCGAATCCGCCCAACAGTACCAGCCGGCGTCGAGCGCGCGCCTCCTGGAACGGCGTCCGGTTCTCGATGGTCCACAGCGGCGTCTCATCACGCGTAATCCCGCCGGCACTAAGCACCCCGGGGGACCCGTCCAAACCCGCCACCATCTCCATCGACGTCCGAACCTCGTCGACGGCACTCGCTTGCCCGTACACCAGTTCAGCAAGCAACACGGCGCCAACCAGCCCCGCTATAACCACGTCACACCGAAAATGCATGGGGTGCCTCAAGACCACTCCAAAGAGCCCACACGCCCAACCCACCCAAAACCGACCGCAGAGAAACGGGGACCCCCAGCAAGGCGCGCCGCCGCGTTCTCCAGACCCATCTACAACCTACAACGGTAAAAAGAACTTCCAGCCCTCGTCCAACCGTTGCTGGGTGCGCGCGCGCCCGTCTCCGGCTCCACAGATAACCCGTGTCTGGGCTTGGCAGGCCTCCAGCACCCGCCGGTACATCTCGTCCACCTCGGGATGATTACGTCCAGATGGATTCGGTCCGAGTCCGAGGTCCATCGCCATGTCCCCAGGAATTACCATGATGGCGCTCACCGGCGTCTGGAGAATTTCGTGAATGTTGTCCACCGCCTCACGCGACTCAATCATAGCCACGGCGAACAATTCACCCTCCGGATTAAGCGGCCACACATCGGCACGCCGCGCATACTCAGCGCTATTGAGACCCCAAAGACGAGTCGCTCCCCCAGGACCCCAGCCACGCTCACCTCTCGGTGCCGGGTAGGGGGTATCTCGAAAGGGCGGATACCGCATCGCGCGGATGAATCGCACCGCCTCTTCGGCGCGATCGACGTGGGGCAGAATGATTCCCATCGCACCAAGGTCAAGTGCCTGCTTAATAGCCCACTTGAAATCCTCGTCGCCATCCTGAGGAATCCGGACCAGTGGTGCCAGACTCAGCCGGCCGTCAGCATCTCGCTCTTGGTCCATCTCGGCCAACACCTCACGCACGAGAGCCCCAGAGAATGGTGAATGTTCCATGTCAACAAAACGCCAGTGCTGGTTGGCCACGGCCGGATCACCAGCCTCGAGCGCCTCAATCACCTTATTGAGACGGGTGGCCTCCTGTGCCTGCGCTGCAGGGACCCCGGGAGTCAGCCCCAGGACCACCAACCCCAATGCCAGCGCGACCGTGAACCCAATAGGTCGCGCACAGACCAACGAACGGCGTGTCGAACATGTCGAATGCATGGCTTCCCCTAGCTAGTTACAGTTTCGCAGTCAATTTCGTGCTGACACCGTAATGATAGACGACTCGGCTAGATTCCTCCCCAGAGAAGCGCCCGCCCGGCTACAATGTAACGGTATCGTTTCATTTTTGTAGCCTAGAGTGTGACGACTCAAATGCCCCCCACGCTCCCCAGCGCCCGGCGACGGTTGCTGACTGCGTGGCACTGCGTGCTCGCCACCACGGCCCTCGGCGCGACTGGCGCCGACACCCCGCTGGCCGATGCCGCCAAGCAGCAAGACTGGGACCGCGTACAGACACTCGTCGCACAGGGTACCGACGTCGAATCGTCGCAGCCGGACGGAGCCACGGCTCTGCACTGGGCGGCCTACTGGAACAACGACGAAGCTTTGGGCTTACTGATCGACGCCGGCGCGAATGTGAACGCCGCCAACGACTACGGCGCGACACCGCTGTGGACCGCCTGTGCCAACCGACATGGCCGCGCCGTCGACTGGCTACTTGATGCCGACGCCGATCCGAATCGCGGTCTTCGCTCCGGCGAGACCCCGCTGATGCGCTGTGCGCACACCGGTGACCCCATCGCCATTCGGTCGCTCATCGGCCACGGAGCCAACATCGACGCCACCGAGCCTGAGCGAGGGCAAACCGCCCTGATGCGCGCGGCCGCCAACCAACACCCTGATGTCACGCAGGCGCTGCTCGAGGCGGGCGCCGACGTCAATGTGCGAACAAGCACGGTGCAGCAGTTACGAGGCACCGGAGAACGCAGCACGACCAGCCCCCAGGGGGCTACCTACTTCAATGCCGGCGGCTTTACCGCGCTGTTATTCGCGGCGCGCCATGGTGACATCCACTCGGCCCGGTGGCTGCTCGAAGCGGGCGCCGACGTCAACGACACCGGTGCTGACGGTAATAGCGCCCTAGTGCTGGCCACCATGAGCGGGCACGAACGGCTCGCGCAGTATCTCCTTGAGCGCGGCGCTGATCCAGACGCCAGCGGCGCCGGCTACACAGCGCTCCACGCCGCGGTGCTCCGAGCACAACCGGACCTGATAACGTCACTCTTGGACCACAGAGCCGACGTGAACGTTCCCTTGGCAAAGAGCACGCCGGTGCCCCGATGGACGTATCAGCATATCTTCGTTCGTCGCGAGACAGGGGCAACACCCCTGTTCTTGGCGGCGAAGTATCTCGAACCTACACTCGTTCGCCTGCTCGCCGACGCAGGTGGAGATATCCTGTTACCTCTGGACGACGGCACGACCGCGTTGATGGCTGCCGTCGGGCTCGGCTCAAGCCGAAGCACCACGCGCCGCAACCGGCTCATCGCGCCGGAACTCGTCGCGGCCGAATGGGACAATGGGGCGCAAGTGCTAGCCACCGTTCAGGCAGTCCTTGACGCCGGGGCAAAAGTTACATTGGATGCCGTCGGGCGTTCCGGCAACACAGCTCTGCATACAGCGGCAAGGAACCGATTCTCTGCGGCGGCCGATCTACTCCTGGCAAGTGGCGCAAATGCCGACATCCGGAACGAAAATGGCACGACAGCCCGCGAATTGGTCGATCGACTAAAACCGAACTAATGACAATTTCCCACCAAGCGTCGTCGCTTACGGTCCGGAGCGCGGTCGGCGTCGCCGCGGTGGCAGCGCTCACCGTGATCGGCCAGAGCCATCTTCGAGCGGAGCAGACTCCTGTCGAGCCGGCCGGTAGCGTCGAAACGATGGCGGTCTCGACCGCGCGGGCCATGCTCGACCGCTATTGCGTGACCTGCCACAACGAACGCACCCGGACTGCTGGTCTCACGCTCGACACGTTGAACATCGGCAGAGTCGGTGAAGCTCCGAGCACCTGGGAACACGTGATACGCCGACTAACGGCCAACGCGATGCCCCCTGCCGGACGCCCGCGACCGGACGCCGCGACCATTCAGGCCTTCGTCGCCTGGCTTGAAGGCGAGCTTGACACTGTCGGACTCGCTCAACCCGATCCGGGGCGGCCTGTTATTCACCGACTGAACCGGGTCGAGTATGGAAACGCCGTCCGGGACCTGTTCGACATTCAGATCGACGTGAATACTCTCTTGCCAGCTGACGACGAAGAGCACGGTTTCGACAACATCGCCGATGTGCTTTCGATGTCTCCCACGCTGTTTGAGCGGTACTTAGCGTCAGCACAGCGCATTAGTCGGTTAGCCGTCGGCTATCAAGGGCTGCGGCCGGTAGCCGAGACCTACGCAGTGCACGGCGCGCTGGACCAGAACGAAGCCACCAGCCTCGATTTACCCTTGGGGTCCCGAGGGGGGGTCGCCATTGAACACCATTTCCCAGTCGACGGAGAGTACCTAATCCGCGTCACCCTGCGAAAACAGGAATATGGCTATGCACGCGGAATGGGGCGACCCCATGAGCTCGACCTGCGACTCGACGGCGCACGGTTGACCAGCTTCACGGTGGGCCGCGCGTGGGAACACGGACAGCTACCACCCATGGGGTACGCCGGTAAATTCGAACAGGTCTACGATGGGAACTCATTCCCCGAGTGGGAGCGTTACGCGCTCAACGCCGACCGCGGATTGGAGATTCGAGCGACCGTAACCGGCGGCCGCCACCAGGTTGGCGTCGCCTTCGACCGCCGGTCGGCTGTACCCGAGGGCATCCTTCCCTTGCCCGTGGACCGTTCCTCATACTCCTATGGGCAAGACGAAATGCAGGACGGCAATCCCGCCGTGTCGGGCATCGAAATCATCGGTCCCTACGAGGCTCGTGGCGCCACGGCACTGCCAAGCCGAAGCAGGTTGTTTGTGTGTCAGCCGGCCGAACCCGCTGGCGAGCGTGTGTGTGCCGGCGAAATTCTTTCTACCCTTGCCAGACGTGCCTACCGGCGTCCAACGGTGGCAGCAGACATCGAGACGCTTTTGAACTTCTACGACGAAGGCCGATCAGGCGGAAACTTCGACAGCGGCATCCAAGTCGCGATTGAGCGACTCCTCGTCGACCCCGAGTTTCTTTTCCGCATCGAGAACGACCCCGACGGCTTGGGTCCAGGCGTAACGTACCGAATTAGCGATCTCGAATTGGCGTCCCGTCTCTCGTTTTTTCTTTGGAGCAGCATCCCAGACGACGAACTCCTGGCGCTGGCCGAGCGTAACCGACTTAGCGACGCGACGATACTCGACCAGCAGGTGCAGCGCCTGCTCGAAGACCCGCGCTCGCGTGCGCTGACCGAAAACTTTGGTGGCCAGTGGCTCCAACTCCGGAAACTGCGCAACGCGGTGCCAGACACGGCCACCTACACCGCGTTTGACGAAAATCTCCGGGAAGCGATGCGACGGGAAACCGAACTGTTCCTCGACGCAGAACTCCGGGCGGACCATCCGCTAGTTAACCTGCTTCGAGCGGACTACACGTTCGCCAACGACCGGCTCGCCAGGCACTACGGCATTCCGAACATCTACGGTCCACATTTCCGACGCGTGAGCTATCCCGACAACACCCGCGGCGGATTACTCGGTCACGCAAGCATTCTCACCGTCACCTCTTACGCGAACCGTAGCTCGCCAGTGGTCCGCGGTAAATGGCTGCTTGAGAACATTCTGGGCACTCCTCCCCCACCTCCGCCGCCGGACGTGCCGAGCCTGCCCAGCGCCCGGGAGAACGGCGTGGCAGAAACGATGCGTGAACGACTGGCCCGGCATCGCACCAACGCCGTCTGCGCGAGCTGCCACAACACCATCGACCCCCTTGGCTTCGCGCTCGAATCGTACGATGCCATCGGTAGGTTCCGAACTACCGACGGCGGTGGCACCCCATTCGACACCGCCATCCCAATAGATCCATCGGGTACGCTTGTCGACGGCACCGAGGTACGCGGCCTCAGCGGGCTCCGCGACGTTGTGCTAAACCGGCAGGCTCAGTTCGTCCAGACAATTGCCGAAAAGCTGCTCACATACGCTCTCGGTCGCACGCTCGATAGTTCTGACATGCCTATGATTCGTCAAATCGTTCGAAAGACGCCGCCTGATGCTCTCACGTGGTCATCACTCATTTCGGGTATCGTCAAGAGCCCCCCGTTTTTGATGCGAAGGTCGGAATCATGATCATTCCCAAACCAGCGATCTCACGACGGACCCTGCTGCGTGGCGTCGGCGCCACACTGGCGCTGCCACTGCTCGAGCGGATGACCCCCACGACTGCGCTAGCACGCGCGGCGACCGCGCCGGTTGTTCGGTTCTGCACTGTCTATGTGCCGAACGGTATCGTCATGGAGCGGTGGACACCGACCGCGGAGGGCGCGGACTTCGCGTTCACGCCGACTCTTCGACCGCTGGAACCATTCCGCGACCACCTATTGATCCTTAGCGGCCTAGACAACACCGGGGCACGATCGCGCTCGGGTGCGTCTGGTGCGCACGCCAAACCGGCCGGGGCATTCATGACCGGTATCGAACCACTACCGACCACGGGTAGTTCGAGCCTGGCCCTCGGCATCTCCATGGACCAAATTATTGCCAACAGCCTCGGACAAGAGACTCCACTCCCGTCGCTTGAACTCGGCCTCGAGGGTGCTGATACCGTGAACGGCGTTGGTACTTGCGACGTCGGGTTCAGCTGCGCTTATCAAAATCGACTTGCCTGGAGTGGTCCTTCGACGCCACTCCCGATCGAAACCAATCCGCGAGTGGTTTTTGACCGACTGTTCGGCAGCGTTGACAGTACCGATCCACAGGCACGACGGGCCCGGCTGGAGCGCCAAGGCAGCATCATCGACTCTGTGCTTGAAAAGGTGGGCCGTCTGCAAGGCGGTCTTGGACGACGCGACCGAGCTAAACTCGATGAGTATCTAACCGCGGTCCGAGAAATTGAACGCCGTATCCAGAACGCTGAGGCACAAGGACGCGAACTCCCGCTGGTCGAGTCCCCCGCAGGTATTCCGGTCAGCTACGACGACCACGCGCGGTTGATGTTCGACATGCAGGCGCTCGCACTGCAAACCGACACCACCCGGGTCATCACTTTTCAGATTGGCCGAGAGCAAAGCGGCGCCACCTACCCGCAAATTGGGGTCTCCGACTCACATCACCCCATCTCGCATCACGGTGGCGACAAGAACAAGATTGCCAGCTTGGCAAAGATCAACGCCTACCACACGACCCTGTTTAGCTATTTTCTCGAAAAACTCGCGACGACCAGCGACGGTGACGCCACTCTGCTCGACAACGTCATCACCCTCTACGGCAGCGCCATCAGCGAAGGGAACAGCCACGACATCCGGAACCTACCAATCATTCTGGTTGGCGGCGGAGCGGGACGAGTCAAGGGAGGACGTCACGTCAAGTATCCAGACCAAACGCAGCAGCTGACTAACCTGCAACTCACCCTACTCAACAAGCTCGGGATTCCCACCGAGACGTTTGGTGACAGCACCGGTGAACAGCTGCAGGAACTCTCCGAGGTCTAGAGCTCGATAGCGCCAGGGTCCACATCAGAACGACGTCGAATCGCCTGTCTCGGAACGGCGTTGAGAACCAGGTCAGTGGATCAGTTGGGTATCTGGAAACTGCGCATACCAGCCGAACCAAAAAGCGCGCTGGGCCGGCACTCGGCCACGCTGAACGTTCGGCTCATCGTCTAGCACAAGCGCCTCTTCAGTAATACGCCACGACCTGCCCTCCCGGTCGATCACGTGTGCCTCGTCAAGATGACGTTCAAATCGCCGCCCCCCTGCGTCATACACCCGATTGCCCCCCTCGGGACTGGTAACAACAACCAGGGGTCTGCCGGAAAATGTCACCTCAAAGACTCGATTCCGCTGCAGAAATGACGCGGCGATGGCCAGTTGCCGCTCCACCTCTACCGGAGCCGAGTCGTCCGAACGCAGCACCAGCACTTCGGCCTTGTTCGGCAAGCGATCATCCCAACGAGCCACCTGAAACATGAGCGCGTCGCTGCCGAAATAGTCCCGGTAAGCCGCACCCTCCGCGTAATTGCGTTCAAACCCCGTGTCCAGTGACAGAACCGTCGTCTCGGGATGCATTCGCTTCCACTCACCCCAAGTCGTGGTGACAACAGCACGATGCGTCAACCTGACACCACTTCCGGCGAGTGCCCCGACCACGGGAGTGCCTTCGAACGTGTTCCACAGGCTGCTGGTCTCATGATCGAACATGAGCTTGTTCGAGCGGTATAAGAGACCGCTTGTTCCGAATGTATAACGACGCCCTTCGGCCATGCTGTCAAACGGAATTACCGTGCCACATAGCGTGCAATACACGATGGTAAGTTCGGCACCACCCAGCTGGTCAAGTGCAAGTTCATGCCACGCGAGGATCCGTTTCGGATACGCGCGCGTCTCACTCCCGACGCTGAGACCAAAAACGATGTGGTGATCTTCAAGGTAGCCGACCTCTCCAGCCTTCAGGTGCGGTGGGTACTCAAGCGGAGGGATCCCATTGACCCCAACACCGCCCCACTCAACCTCGTCGAGGCGGATCAGCGACCTGACACCACGCGGAAAGAACACCGAAAAATCTGGATCGAGCCGGCTGTACCACTGCCCTTTGAAGAAACCGTAATCGGGATGCGGCTCGTAGGGTTGCGACCAAATCCACTCCTTCCAACGCGCGAGGTCACCCCCGTA
>DQEK01000307.1:0-127 GCA_003533545.1 Acidobacteriota bacterium
CGTAGCCTGTTACCCCGGACAGACGACGCTTCTAGCAAGAACCCTCCCCAGCGAGTCGTTTGGGAACGGCAGCAACCGGACGTTTCACAAGAACTAACAGTAGAGAATGGCGGAGAGAGTGGGATTC
>DQEK01000307.1:484-6226 GCA_003533545.1 Acidobacteriota bacterium
CTTTCCAAGCGTGCTCCTTCAACCGCTCGGACATCTCTCCGCAAATGGAGTGCCTCTAGTCGGACCGGTGATGGATCAAGCGACCCGATGGCAGTCTACCACGCGAATTTTCCCCCAGCGACTGGGTCCGGCAGCGCTTGATCGGTCCCCAGACGGGCGATAGACTGGACATCTCCGGTCGGTCGTCGTTGCGTCGCGTGGCCGCCATTCGGTGACGGGTCACAGCGCGGCTCGGACCCTGTGCAATTTCAGCCTACGAACCGCGTCAGGGCCGGAAGGCAGCAGCGCTAAGTAGTCACTGACATGTGCCGCAGGCTCTTCCGGGTCGCGGCTGGGACCCGCCACTTGGTTCCGTTGCGCTCCGGTAGACCTGGGTTACGGCATCACGGTCATCACATGTCCTATCAAGTAATTGCCCGCAAATGGCGTCCACAGAAGTTCGATGATGTCCTGGGGCAGCGTGGGGTCACACAGACTTTGCGCAATGCCATCGCGCAGAATCGGCTCGCCCAGGCGTTCGTCTTTGCAGGACCCCGCGGGGTCGGCAAGACGACAACGGCGCGCATTCTGGCGCGGGCGCTCAACTGTGAGACCGGCCCAACCGCCGACCCCTGCGGCGAGTGTGATGCTTGCCTTGAAATCTCAGAAGGCCGTGACATTGATGTGCTTGAGATCGACGCTGCAACGCACACGGGCATCGAAAATGTTCGTGAGGTGATTATTGACGGCTTGGCGATTGCGCCTGTGCGCGACCGCTACAAGGTGTTCATTATCGATGAGGTGCACCAGCTGTCCGGGCACGCGTTCAACGCTTTGCTCAAGTCGGTTGAGGAGCCGCCAGCCCATGTGGTCTTTGTTATGGCGACGACGCTGCTCGACAAGATTCCCGACACGATCCTCTCCCGGTCTCAAGTCTTCGAATTTCGTAACATCGGTGTCGGTGCCATCGTCGAGCAGCTGCGGACCATCACAGCGGCAGAAGGGATCGCCATTGATGATGCCGGACTGAATCTGATTGCGCGAGTAGCCGATGGCAGCATGCGCGACGCGCAAAGTGCCCTCGACCAGGTCATCGCGTTTGCCGGCGAGTCTGTTGCCGCTGAAGAAGTGTCGGCGGTGCTAGGTTTGGTCGCGCGTGATGCGGTGTTCGATATTGCCGAGACGGTGGCTGATGAGGCCGCGCCTCGGGTATTCGAGTTGGCGGGACGGTTCGTCGAGGCCGGGTACGACCTGCGTTCAGTGTGTCGAGAGTTATCTCGACTGGTTCGCGATCTGTTAGTTTTGAAAGTGGACCCGGAGCGGCTCGCCGATCCGGAGATTGCGGCCGATGCAGAACGTGACCGGTTGCAGGCTCTAGCCGCGCGGTTCTCGCGAGAGGATCTCTTACGCGGATTCGATGTGTTGTCGAAGGCCGAGTTCGAAATTCGTGGCGCTTCACAGCCCCGTTACCATTTTGAGGTTGCTATGTTGCGGTGGATGCACCTACGTACGCTGGTGCCGCTCGCTGAACTGATGAATGGGATCGAGCGTCAGCCGGTGGCGACTGGGCAAACCAGACCGGCTCCGTCGTCATCGCGTGGTGCCGCTAGGAAGCAGGCGAAGCCGACTCGAACCCGTTCGGCGGCTGCTCCGGCAAAAACCACGACGGCCGCGGTCCTACCTGCTGACGCCACTGTGTCGTCTGTTTCGGGCGATCCGAAGGCTGCGTTTCTCGCCGAGATCAAGCGAACGAAAAAATTCTTCTACGGAACCATTGTGGCTCAAGCCAAGCAGATCGAGCTCAAGGACAGCGTGGTGGTTTTCACGTTTACCGAGGTACAGCAAACCCTTGCGGACCAGGTTGGGGCGAGTCGTTCCTGGCTCGAAGCGTTGGCTATGAAGGCAACAGGTCAGAAGATGACCGTCACGGTGCACCAGGTGCCAGGATCGACGTCGGCGCCGGCGTCGGAATCGCCGGTGCCTCAGGCGGCCCTCGAACCGCCACCATCGTCCGCGCCACCGCCGACCGAGGCTCCACCCGACCTCGATCTGTCGTCGGTTGACCAGCTTGATGCCCCCGCGTCGAGACCGACGTCACCGGTGTCTAGCAAACCATTCTCCGAGAACCCGCTGTCCGAGGGCCGGAGCGCCGATTTGTTATCCCTGGCCATGGACGACCAGGCGGTGAAAGCAATGCTCGAGGTTCTACCTGCCGAAATCAAAGACGTCGAAGAGATATGAAACAGAACATGCGTTCCCCCAGAGGTGGTTGCATCTTCGTGGGGTTGGTCGCCGGACTCGCCCGATCTGTTGAGGATCCATTATGAACATCCAAAAGATGATGCAGCAAGCACAGCAGATGCAGGAGAACCTGCAGAAGCAGCTCAAGCAGACCAAGGTCGAAGCGACTGCTGGGGGTGGCATGGTGACGGTCGTCATGAACGGGGTCAAGGAGATCCAGAGCCTGACGATCGATCCCGAGGTAATTTCCCAGGATGATGTTGAAATGCTGCAGGATCTCATCGTGGCCGCTATCGCGGACGCGCAACGGCGGGCCGATGAACTCGTGTCTCACGAGATGGGCGGCATGATGGGCGGTCTCAAGATACCCGGACTGACATGACGCAGATTGAGCCGCTAGTCCGGCTGACCGAAGAACTCCAGCGTTTGCCTGGAATCGGCGCGAAAAGCGCCCAGCGTCTGGCCTTTTACTTGCTGAAGCAGCCTCGCGAAGACGTAGACCGGCTCTGCGATGCGATGCGCGACGTGAAAGAACAGGTCACCTACTGTTCCGCCTGCGCAAACATCACCGACCGAGACCCCTGTTGTTACTGCACTGACGACAGCCGGGACAGAGGGACCATCTGTGTGGTCGAGGACCCGCACAACGTTGCTGCTATTGAGAAGACAGGAGACTTTAAGGGCACCTACCAAGTTTTGATGGGCGCGCTTTCACCCTTAAAGGGGGTCGGGCCGGACGACCTGAACATCCAGGCGCTGTTGCAGCGCGTTGCGGCGGAGGATGTGCTCGAGGTGATCCTGGCGACGAACCCGAATGTGGAGGGAGAGGCGACCGCGATCTATCTGGCCAAACTGCTAAAACCACTCGGGGTGCGGGTTAGTCGTATCGCGATGGGGCTGCCGGTCGGAAGCGACCTTGAGTACGCCGACGAGATCACCATGCTAAAAGCGATGGAGGGTCGTCGTGAAGTCTAGAAATCACCACTGAGGATTTCTTCCCGCATGACCCGTGCGGTCGCCGGTGCGCGACGTGCACCAGCTGCGGTCGCCAGTTCTGCACGAAGCCGGGTGAATCCGACCTCGTCGTCTACGTCATACCACTCATCAAGTTCCTCGACTCCTAGACCGCATAGGTTGGCAGCTGCAATGGTGTCCGCCCGCGTCCACTGGGTGCTCCAACGGATGTTGGTGAATAGGTCAGGAACTTGGGTATGGTCCGGCGGTCGTCCCAGACCGATCAGGTAATAACCACCGTCGTCAGACGGGCCCAACACGACCCGGTTTGTTGTCCCGCGCAGCCGTTCCGTTGCGTCCGCAATCCGTTCGCACGGGAGGGTCGGGAGGTCTGATCCGATTGTCACGACCTGAGAGAACCCCTCCCGGAAAAGATCTTTAAACAGGTTCCATTCCCGGTCGCCGAGAGTTTCGCCACGCTGCGGCAACAGCTGTTTCGATGACACGCCGACGGCCTCGAATCCGGCGGTGCCGCCGTCGACGGTGTAGGCGACGCGCACAACTACGTTGGGTAGAGACCCGCAGGTCGCTATGACGTCGGTGAGAAACGCTGCGTAGAGACGGCGGCGTTGGGTTTCGTCTGGCACGATCTGCGCCAGACGGGTCTTGGGCGGTCGCGGCCCTTCCGGCGAGCGCGCCATCACGACGACGGCTGCACCTAGGTTCAACATCAGGGCTGTTCGCGGCCGGTCACGTCCGCACGAGTGGTGACGGCGTCGGCTATGATCCGGTTAATTGACAGCCCACGGGCCAGCAAAAACGCCGCACCTACCGCCATCCACACCAGCATTCGCGCTTTGCGTACGACCGCCAGGGTCACCCCGGTGGCGGTGCCGAAGGCTAGGAACTCGGCGAAGGTCCCGGTTCCTGCTTCATCGATGCCGAGCCGCATTGGCACCACCTTGAACACCACATTGATAAATCGGTTCGTCGACTCGAAGATGAACGCGTCCAGTAGTGTCGGGGTGTCGGTGCTAATGAGGGATAGGACGAGGTAGATTTCTAGGACCGCCAGGGCATGGAAACAGAGTTCCCAGCCGGCCACGCCCAGCAGCCGTCTTGGGTTCCTCGGATAAAGCGTGAAGACCCGATCTTCAAGCTGACGGACCCGTTCGGTCCATCGGAGGATGAACTCGGGGCCTACGTCGCCCGCGATGGCGCACAGCCGGCTCGCGACTCTCACGCGCCACCAGATGATTGCGTGGGCTACGCTGATCAGGGCGATTAAGCCGGCGACCAGTGAAACGCTTGCCAGCCACCACGTCTCGCTGGTGCGCTGTCGCAGCATCAGCGCCAAGGCGCCGCCCGCGATGACGAGCACGGCCGAGAGTGTGTAGAACAGGTTCTCCACGGCTAGCGCCGGGAGGGTTCGTGATACCGGCTCACTGTCGTTCACGAAGAGCGCCTTGGACGGCTCGCTGACTAGGATGCTCAGTGGCGTCAGGTTCCCTAGCATGTCACCGGCGGCCACTCCCCGAAACGCCTCTGCCGGCGAAAGTCGGTGCGGCCCAACGAGGCAACTTCGCCACGCCATGCCTCTAGCTGCGAACCGCAGTCCTGACACCGCGATGACCACTAGAAACGTCGATCCCAGACGTTGGATACCGGCAGCGACCTCACTGAGCCCGGCACGTTGTATGAAATACACGAATAACGAGAGGCCGATTGTCGCCGACAAAACAGCCCAAGTCAGGCGCTTGCGTGAGACAGGAGTCGTGTTGCTGGTCATGAGCTCAATCTTGCGGCGATTCGGCGTCCCCCGACATAATGCTCAAGTGGGCTTTACGCTGTCGCAGGTTCCAGCGGCGATTATTCTACTTGTCGCCGGTCTGCTCTCTTGTTTTCTAGGGTACAGGCTGTTTCGGGGGTTGTTGGCGCTTTACGGATTTGCCGGCGGCGCGTATCTCGTATCGTTGTTTGTCGATGGTTTGGAAACTTGGGTCGGTGTTACGGCCGTTATTGGCGGTGGCGTGGCTGGCGCGCTGTTGCTGCTGACTGTCTATCTGGCTGGGCTTGCGTTGTTGGGCGCATCTCTTGGCGCCATGGCGATCAGTCTGTTCTGGATGCCTGCGAGTGGTGACGCCGAAGTGTGGGTTGTGGTTGGTGCCTGCCTAGTTGGTGCCGTCAGCGCGGTGGTTTTGCAGCGTTACGTCATCATCGTGGGCACGTCGTTCGGTGGAGCTTGGACCGCCGTTGTCGGGACGCTCGCCCTCAGTGGGGATGCTGAAGCGGTGGCAGTAGCCGGCGGCGATCTTTCGCAGATTTACCCGGTGGCTCCTGCCAGTGGGCAGGTATCGTTCGCTGTCGGGTGGTTCGGTTTGGCGTTGGTCTCGGCGCTGGTCCAACTGAGAGCAACCAGCGCTTCTCGAAAACGCCCCAGCACCGATGATTGACCGCCGCTAGTCTGGTTCGCTAGTATCAGCGTCTGGCCCGACGCTGACGGCACTTGTTTCTCGCGTTGAGTCGCCCGGCTGCCGCTGTTCCTCAGTAGCTCAATTGGCAGAGCAT
>DQEK01000307.1:6550-7381 GCA_003533545.1 Acidobacteriota bacterium
AGAGCATCCGGCTGTTAACCGGAGGGTTGTTGGTTCGAGTCCAACCTGAGGAGCCACTCTTTTCAAGAACCGAGATGGGGAATTTGGGAAATTTTCAGATCGTCGGTGGATGCGGCGCTGATACGATACGAATCAACCGTGTTGGGAGGTGTAGTGTGAGACGACTCGTGAGCTTGTCTGTACTGTCGCTGCTGCTCGTGCCAGGTGCCGCCTCGGCCCAAGGACCGAGCGAGGAACCCATGGGGACCCTCGGCGAGCTAATGCGCGGCCTCATGTTTGTGAGCGCCAACAAGCTGTTCGACGCCCAGGCGCAGGAGCCGGGCGGCGAGCTGCCGGAGATGAGTCCCGAGGTCTCCGAGGCCGTGTCTGCTCTCATGGGACCAACGTCCGCTCGTTTTGCGTCGATCTACCGCGGTTGGCCGGATCTTGTGGGCGCCGCGGCCGCCCTCGCGGACGGCGCCAAGCTCGCCATGATTGACGGCCGCCTTTGCGACAACGGCGTGTCGGCGCCGGTCGGCCGCGCGGATTACATTGAGGGTGCCAGGCTCCTCGAAGAATATTCCGTCAACGTGCTCAACGCTGCCCGCGAGCAGGATTACGAAGGCGCGTGGGAAGCGATTAATTACGTCACCGAGTCGTGCTCACACTGTCATAGTACATACCGCGACGGTCCCGATAGCAGACAGGAACCGCGCTGCCAGTAGCGGGGCAACCGCAGTAGTCGGCGGAATAGCCCGAGGACACGAACGTCGACTCTGAGGGTGGATGCTGTCGTGGGTTCTGTCATGGCCCAGTCGGGCGTGCCCCGCCAGCGGGACGAAGCCACCCGCG
>DQEK01000307.1:7760-8388 GCA_003533545.1 Acidobacteriota bacterium
CCCACATCCCGCCACCGGGAGCCTGAACAGAGGTTAAAACCATGCCTGCTCGTATGTTAGCTACAACACTCATCGCTTGCCTTTTCAGTGGCTGGAGCTTTGCTCAGTCATCGGACGCTGATGACGTTTATAAAGTACCGAGAACAGAGCACGACCACCCCGACTTTCAGGGTGTCTGGAGTACCAGATTCAATACCATGCTAGAACGCCCCGAAGGCCTCCCTCTCGTACTGTCACCTGAGCAGGCGGCTGGATTCGCCCAAGCGGTTGCTCGTAGTTTGGAGGGTAATGACGATCCTGATATCGACAGACTCGGACCGCCGGTTCTAGCCGTGGTCAATGGGGAATATCGTAGCTCCGTCATTGTTCACCCGGAGAATGGTGTCCTGCCTTATAACGAACTCGGTGCTCAAAGGTCCGCCCATGATTACTTCGCGGGCATTGGTTACGACGGTCCCGAGCAGAGGCCTGGCGTGGAGCGCTGCACAGAGGCCTGGGGGTCCCCGCCCATGCGTGCCTTTATGTATCAGTTGTTCCATGGCTTTGTTCAGACCGCTGACATGATCGCGATCGTAAGTGAAGAACTTGCACCGCTACGCGTCATTCACATGGACGGGCGGAGTCGCCC
>DQEK01000105.1 GCA_003533545.1 Acidobacteriota bacterium
ACGCAGGTGTGCGTGCGCGTGTTCCTGAGTCCTGACCAGACACCCGCCGAGCACACGTTTCCATCGCAGCGACGAACTCCCCTGGAGGTCCGGTGCGACATTGTCGATGTTCTTCAGGAAGATGACATCACCCTGCAGGTCGTTCAGATTTGCCAGCAAGGCGCCGTGGCCACTCTGGCGAAATACTAGTCGCCCGTCGGCGTCTCGTAGCGGTGCGCCAGTGCGGTCGACGGTGACCGTGTCGGTCGCCGGTTTTTGCACTGAAAAGGTGACGTCGAAGTGAGCGTTCAAACGTGATTCGTATTTGGCGCGTATCGCATCGAACCGGGCGACGAATGCGGGTAGGTGGTCGGCCGTGACGGTAACGTGTAAGTGGCATACACCGTCGGCGTCGGAGGTGTAGGCGGCCGCTTCTAGGAGCTGTTCCTCGAACGGGGTCCGGATATCACCGGCGCTGCGGTGAAAGTCAAGTAGCCCCTTCGGTAGGGCCGCATAGCCGAGTCCAGAGTCGTCGAGTAGCCCGGAGACCAATTCGTCGTAGGTTCCGTTGTCGACCAGCGCGTCGGCGTCTAATCCACGCGTGGCCAAAGTGCGCGCCAATGCTGGGAAGAAGGCGAATCGGTCGAGCTGGGTCACGAATGCGAGCACATCACGAGCGTCGTCGTCGCCTGTGTCAGTGGCCCGCGATAGTGCGGTCGCCGTCAGAGAAGGGAACCGGGCTCGCAGATTGAGCAGCGTCTGGAACATCCGCGTCGCGGCGCCAGATGCTGGAACGAATTTCTGGCAACGGCCGTTGCATTGCGCCGCCTCGTGCGCACGAACATAGTCGTCGGCTACGCCCGGGTCGATCTGGGCGATACCGTCCCCTAGCCGGCACGGTCGGTCGAGGGTGATTGGCGGCGGCGGGTCGGCGAACAGACGTAGCTGTCTGGCCAGTTCTGCTTCGTTGAGGCCTCGACGGTCAAGGTCGGCACGGTCGGAGGGTTCCGTCATCTTCGCGTTGGTTCCGGTTCTCAGCTTGGCCCGGAGGGATTTTACAGGGTGTGCGCTCTACCGTCACCGCGGGTGGTCCGTGATACTGATCTTGGGGATGCCTGATCAGTCTTCCGGTTCTGCCCCGCTGGACGGTATTCGCGTCATCGATCTAAGTCGCGTCGTTTCGGGACCATTCTGTACGCAGAGTATGGGCGACATGGGCGCCGACGTCATCAAGATCGAGCAGCCCGGTACTGGCGACGAATCACGCGCCTTCGGTCCTCCGTTCCAGGGTGGCGAGTCGCCCTACTACCTCTCCGTCAACCGCAGTAAGCGTAGCTGTACTCTAGATCTCAAATCGGAAGCTGGCCGGAGCATCTTATGGCGGTTACTCGATGGAGCCGATGTTCTGATTGAGAACTTCAGACCGGGTGCTATGGGACGGCTGGGGTTCCACTATGAGGCGGTCGCCGCTCGGTTTCCCCGCTTGGTCTACTGCTCGATTTCTGGGTTCGGTGACACCGGACCAGATGCGGGCCGTCCTGGTTACGACCTAATCGTACAGGGTGAATCTGGACTCATGGATTTGACCGGTGAGGCCGGGGGGCCGCCCACACGCATAGGCACGGCCATCGGTGACCTCACCGCCGGGATGATGGCGTCGCAAGGGATTATGCTTGCACTCTACGCACGTCACACGACCGGTCGCGGTCAACACGTCAAGATCGCGATGCTTGATGCCGTCGCGTCGTTGCTCACCTACAACGCAGGCAACTATTTTGCCTCTGGTGAGAGCCCTACCCGGCGGGGCAACGATCATCCTTCGGTTGCCCCGTATCAAACCCTGCAGGCGAAAGATGGTTGGATGAACCTTGCCGTGGCGAACGATTCGCTATGGCGACGCTACTGTGACGCCATCGAACGTCCCGATCTCAGGGATGACCCACGCTTTGCGACTGCACCCGCGAGGGTGCAGCACCGCGGGGTATTGATCCCGCTCATCGTTGAGTTGACCGCTGCCCGCACGGTCCAGGAGTGGCTGGACCTGCTTGGTCCGGCCGGTGTTCCGTGTGGCCGTATTCGTACCGTGGGGCAGGTTTGCACCAATCCCCAACTCACCGAGCGCGGCAAAGTGCTGGACCGACCACATTCTACGGCCGGCCGTGTGCGTATGATCGGGATGCCGATAGACCTGAGCGATACTCCTGGTCGCATCGACGATGCTCCTCCGCTTCTGGGAGAGCACACTGACGAGGTGCTGCAAGGCGTGGGGTACTCCGAGGTTGAGATTCGGGCGTTCCGAGGGGATGGGGTGGTGTAGCTGGGGGCTAGTGGCATAATTGGTGAAAGTCTTTTTTGTGGTTCAAGAAACGCGATGCGATCCATGCTCAGTTTGGTTCGGATGGGGGTCAACCGGTTCGCTGCGCCTCGATTCCTAGCGGTGTCTGGCTGCCTGGTCACCGTCGTTTTGTTGGCAGCAACGAGCGCGCTCGCCCAGGCGACAGGGATTCCCAGGACGGCCTGGGATGCGCCTGATCTGAGTGGTTACTGGGAGTATCGCACCACCACGCCACTACAACGACCTGAAGAGTTTGCGGACAAGGCCAGGCTGACCGGCGAGGAGATCGCCGCCTACCTGCCCGGACGGCTTGAGGCGATCGGGCGCGAGCGAGATTTGCAGCTGAACGCTGATTGGTGGGAACCCGGTGCTCTCACGGACGGTCGAACCTCGCTCATTACCGACCCGTCTAACGGACGCTTGCCCACGATGACCGATGCTGCCAGACACCGCGCAAATACCTTGGGGCTTCGCTCACGGTCTCGTCCGGCCGACGGTCCGGAAGATCGCGAGCGCTACGAGCGCTGCATCATGGGACGGACCGTACCACTTATGGCGGTGGCCCCAAACCGGTTATTGCAAATCTTCCAGACACCTGACTACGTGGTGATTCTGCACGAGCAAAACTCCGACGTGCGTGTTATTCCGATCGGATCCAGCCGGGTCTTGCCGGCGGCCTTCCGCCAATGGCAGGGGCAGTCACGCGGACGCTGGGAGGGTGACACCTTGGTGGTCGAGACGAGCAACTTTAACGGGGCATGGACGCTCAACGGGACTAGCGCGAACATGCGCGTCGTCGAGCGATTCACTCTCAGTCCGGACGGCACGATTCACTTTGCGTTCACCATCGACGATGCCGAGTCATTCGGCCGACCTTGGACGGTGACGTTTCCCGTCACCCCTGCTACTGGGCCCCTTTTTGAGAATGCGTGCCACGAAGGCAACTACAGCATGCCGCTCATCCTAAGCGGTGCCAGGGCACAGGAGCGGGCCGAACGGGGGACTTCCCGTTAGGCCCCAGTGGTAATGGCACCCCGGGAATAGGAGGTTGGCTTGTCCTAAACCGGTGCGATGTCGGCACGGACATCGCACTTTGGACTGATTTCCCTATGAAAGCGATACCAACAACCCATCGTTTTTTGCTAGCTGCCAGTTTGGTCGTCGTGTTTGGCACGCCTCCGGCTGCCGCTCAACTGGTCAACGTCACCCCTGTGACTGACGCTACTTTGGCGAATCCCCCAGAGACCGATTGGCTGCACTGGCGGCGCACCCAAGACGGATGGGGCTATAGCCCGATCGACCAGATCACACGGGAGAACGTCGGTCAGTTGCAGCTGGCCTGGTCGTGGGCGCTCGAGCCTGGTGTCCAGCAGACGACGCCATTGGTGCGGGACGGGGTGATGTATGTCACCAGTCCGGGTAATGTCGTACACGCACTGAATGCCGCGACCGGGGACTTGTTGTGGGAGCACCGCCGGCAGTTCGAGACGACGGCTGGGCGTCAGCGGCAGACCCGTGGTCTATCGATGTATGGCGACAAGATCTTTCTGAACACTGCCGACGCACATGTTGTGGCGCTCGATGCTAATACCGGCGAAGTCGTTTGGGACGCTGAGGTGGCGGACGCGGCGAAGGGGTTCCGGTTTACGAGTGGGGCGATCGTTGCGCAGGGAAAGGTTATCTCTGGCATCACTGGGTGCCTGCGTTTCTGGGACGACGGGTGTTTCATTACCGCCCACGACAGCGAAACGGGGCAAGAATTATGGCGGACATCAACGGTCGCACGGCCGGGTGAGCCTGGCGGTGATACTTGGGGCGACTTACCGATGATGCTGCGTGCCGGGGGAGACGCCTGGATCACTGGCAGCTACGACGCCGAGCTGGGTCTGACCTATTGGGGTGTGGCGCAGGCGAAGCCGTGGTCGCAGGCTAGCCGGACCACCGACGGTGACGCGCTCTATACCAGCTCCACACTAGCGCTTGATCCCGAAACCGGCGAAATGAAGTGGTATTACCAGCACATCCCCGGTGAATCGCACGACATGGATGAGGTGTTCGAACGTGTGTTGGTCGACGTCGATGGTAGGGCCTCGGTCTTCACGATGGGCAAACTCGGCATCTTGTGGCAGCTCGACCGTGCAACAGGCGAGTTCGTGCGTGCGACCGATTTGGGATATCAGGACCTGCTCGATGTCGATCCGACAACGGGGCGGGTCGCCTACCGTGACGGAGTAATGCCACAACTCGGCGTCGAGCTGGAGTTTTGTCCGAGTCACTCTGGATTTAAGAGCTGGCGAGCAATGGCCTACAGTCCCGATACTGAAGCGTTCTACATTCCGCTGACCCTGAATTGTCAGCGGTCGACTTACATTGAGGTTGAGCAAATCGAGGGTGGCGGGAACGGTGGTCTCGGGCGGCGCGAGAACTTGTTTCACCCCGCCAGCGGCGGTAATTTGGGTGAGTTCGTCGCCATGTCGGTGACCGGCGAGATCCTTTGGTCTCAACGGAAGCGCACTCCCTATAATTCGGCGGCGTTGACCACGGCCGGTGGGCTCGTGTTCGTGGGCGACTGGGACCGTTTCGTCTACGCTTACGACATTGAGACAGGTGAGTCGTTGTGGGAGACGCGGTTGCCGACGTCGGCACAGGGGTTTCCGATCACCTACTCGGTCGCGGGGAGGCAGTATGTTGCTGTGCCGGCCGGTACAGGGTCTGGTAGCTGGGCGACGATTCCGTTGCAGCTCACTCCCGAGAAGCGCCGCCCCGCTAGCGGCGGTAATGGACTCTTCGTCTTCGCCCTTCCTGAAGAGTCATAACCTGCGCCGGAGCCTAACGCCCGAGTTGCTGTGCATCAAAAGGAATGAGTTGTGACTAGTCAACGAAGGACCGGCCTTGCGCTTTGCTGCATCGTAACAGTTGCGCTACTCGCGCTGGTTGTGCACGCCCAGACGGTCAAACACACCGAAGTCGAAGGCTGGCCAGACCCGGCGGTCTCGGCGGCTGGCACACCGGCGGCCTGGAATTTTGGCCAAGTGGCTGGGGTCGCGACGAGCGCGAACGGCTACATTCTGGTCTTGCATCGCGGAGCGAACCCCATCATGTTGTTCGACGCCACGGGGCGCTTTGTGCGAGCTTGGGGCGACGGTCTGTTCAGCAACGGTAAGGTTGGTGGCATTGCCCCTGATGATCGGCAACCCGGGCAGTCAGGCTACACCGCTGTGTACGGTGCGGCCGGGTGCCATGCCTGCGGTGCTCATGCAATTCGTGTCGACCCGGACGGGAACATCTGGGTGGTCGATGCGCCGGGTCACGTCATCTATAAGATGGACGCGACCGGACGAGTGCTGATGGAGTTAGGGTCCAAGGGGGTCTCCGGCGTCAGTCGGACCACCTTCAACTTGCCGACCGACGTTGCGTTCGGACCGGCTGGTGAGATTTATGTCAGCGATGGCTACGGCAATGCCCGGGTGGTGAAATACGATGCCGACGGCCAGTACG
>DQEK01000295.1:0-7412 GCA_003533545.1 Acidobacteriota bacterium
GAAATCTAGTTGTGTCGGAGTTGCCACTCTAGTTTTCGGACTGACTCTTGCCGCGACGTCGGCGTTCTCTCAAACACAACCGCCGACTAAAGGGCCGGCAGTTGATGGGTCGCCAGCGTGGTTCCTGCAGGGGTCATTCCCCGACCCGGGTGGACGAACAATTGTCGATTCGGATGGGAACGTAACAGTAGTAGCGCGCGGTGATTCCGGTGGCTACCGCACGTCTACTGGGGAAACGCCGGCATGCCGTCAGTCTCCGATTTGCGGCAATCGAAGTGGCCGCCGACGCCAGGAATTGCAACGGGTTCAGTGGGAACAGACGTTGCGATACACGTTCACCTACCTGGATGTATTGCCCTCCGGCTTTGGTGGTGTCCCGGCGGTGGCTCTCGATTCGGAAGAGAACCTCTGGGTCTTTCAACGGGCCGAGGCTGGCAAGCCGCAGCTTTTTAAATTTGGTCCGGATCATAACCTGTTGCTGGCAGTTGACCCGGACGTGATCGGTTACCAAGACAAGGCCCACGGCATGGCTGTTGATGAAGAGGACAACGTTTGGATCTGTGCCACGAATGGCTCGACCGTGATGAAACTCAGCCCGGAGGGCGAACTCCTCTTGACGATCGGCGAGAGAGGGCGCAGAGGGGATTGGGATGAATCCAAAGGTCAGCGGCTGCTCTGGCAGCCCGTGATGGTGGCTTTTGCGCCCAACGGTGATGTCTATATCGGTCAGGGCCATGGCAACGAGAGCCCTAACGATACCGATTCAGATGATTTGGCCAACCACATCGGCGCGTCGAGGATCTTGCACCTCGACCGGGAGGGCAGGTTCATTAATCAGTGGTTCGGCAATGAGGCCGGGCGCGGAAAGTTCAACTCGGCTCATGGGCTTGCGGTCGACCCCATGAACGGCGACGTCTGGATCGGTGACCGCGAGGATTACCGTGTCGTCGTCTACTCCGGTGACGGCAAGTTTCTCAAGACACTACAGATGAGCAACTTGCCGTGTGCGCTCTACTTTGATTCGCATGGCCAACCATGGATGGCGAGCGGACAGGATGGCCAATTCTTGCAACTGGACCGGGACGGCAGGGTGCTTGGCGCAATCGGAAATGGAATGGGGATAGGTCCTGGCCAATTCATTGAAGCCAGCTATTGGGTCATGGACGATGATGACAACCTGTATGCAGGCGACACGGCGGTTGGCCGCGTTACGAAGATGATTGCCCCTCCAAAGTAGTGGTGACGTTGGTGTAGACGACGCCTCTACCGCGAACGAGGGCTCGCCTCGTCCGTGAGTGGGGCGCGACCCAACCGCCGCGCGCCAGTGCTAACCCCTGTTCCCGTTGAACCGTACACCCCACACCGCCGCGGGGGATTTTTCATCGAGCATTTACGCCCCATTGTTGTGAAGCCCGAATCCTTGGCCATGTTCTAGTTCGAATCGCTTCGACCTCTTCGTCTGTGCTTCTTGCTGCCTTCGTCTGCGGCTCATCCGCAGTTGATGATGGCAGTGTAGGCAGTACCGAGCAGGCCTACCATGGCGCACCACATAGAGCCTCTGTGAAATTGATCAGAGATCGTGGAAGCCCAACGTCTCGATGAGCGTGCCGTAGGCGGAGTCCGCATCTTCTCGCGTCGCGTCCGGGGACTCTGACGATCAACTCTTACCGAGACCACCGTGTGGTGGGTCAGAACGGCCCTTACCGAGAATCAGGTAGTCGAGCTCCGCCCGGGTCATCTTGCCGAGATGGGCGACACGAGTCAGATAGAACGCACTCCCGAGTGTCACCCAGCCCGCCAGCGCGATCCACGACGGTGTTGCCATGAAAGCCGGTGACCCCGGTACGATGAGCAACCCTATGAAACCCGCCGACGCGATGACCCCCGCAATGGCTAGCCCCGGTCCGCAGCGGACCGGAGCTCGCTGTGGTTGTGCCTTAAGCAACGAAGAGGCTGCAGTGCAGGTATATAGAAAGCCCATGGCTATCCCGACCGCGGACATGTCCACGACCCACAGGAGCGCGGGCCGGCCGAACCACGGCGCCAGCAGGGAGATGGCGACGGCGAAGAAGATCGCGTTCGAGGGCGTGCCGTACGCTGGGGAGAGCCGCCCAAACCAGGCAGGTAGGATCTTCGCACGGCCCATGCTGAACATTAGGCGGCTTGCAGCCATGAAGAACCCATTCATCCCGGTGAAGATCCCCATCAGAACCGCCAAACTCAAGATCGCTACTCCTATGGACCCCAGGGTCTGTTCGATGGCGACGCCTGTCGCCCACGCCGGGTGCGCTGCGACGAGTTCCGGCCAAGGCATGAGGTAGCTGGTCGCCAGGAGCACGGTCAGGTAGAGAATCACCCCCAAAGCTATCGAGAGCAGCATCAGGCGAAAAGCCTGGGCCGGC
This sequence comes from Acidobacteriota bacterium, assembly GCA_003533545.1. Lineage (GTDB taxonomy): Bacteria > Acidobacteriota > Vicinamibacteria > Vicinamibacterales > UBA8438 > DQEK01. Next base: position 2,403 of record DQEK01000295.1, read on the forward strand.
GAGAAGGCGAACTCTTCGGCGGCCTGCGGCAGCGTATCGAACCCGCTGAGCATCCACGGGGCGATGGCCACTATCGCCAGGACGCCGCTCATGACGGACCGACCGGGGGCAAACGGCGGCCTCAAGTTGGCCAGCGTACTGCCCGTGTCGAGGACGCTACCGGTGGCGAGTAGCAACACCGCCGCGACCATGACGAGCAGCAGCAGGACCTGCGTCTGACCGACAACCCTGACGCCGCGGTAGTTGAACCAGCCGAAGACGATGATGGCTGTCGACGCAAGCAGGATTTCGCCTGCATAGACGTCGAAGCCGGCGATCGAGTAGAGATAACCTCGCGCGAAGAGGTCCGGGAACACGAACTTACCAAGTAGCGCGAGTGCCGTGGCGTTGAGCGGCACGATGGCCAGGTAGCCCAGCGTCAGGAACCAGCCACACACATAGGCGTGATGGGGTCCGGCCGTGAAGTACGCGTACACAAACTCGCCCCCGGCGAACGGGAACCTCGTCACCATCAGACCGTGGCTGCAGCTAATCAAGACCATCAACAGACCACCCAGTGCGATCCCGATCGTCGCCCCAACCGGCCCGGCCGTGACCAAGAAGTCACCCGGGAGGACGAAGCAGCCCCACCCGATCATGCAGCCCAGTGCGAGTGCACCGCTGTGCCAAGGATTCAGACGCCGCTCAAGCTGGGCGCGTTCACTCAGTTGGGGCCTCCTTCCGTGTGATCACCAAATCAGCGGGACGACGAGTCGCCAGCCGTCACCACTGGGTAGACCTGTCCTTCGAAGACCGTGCCCCAAACCCGGATATCCTTGACGTGGTCGAGCGAGACAGCGAAGGGGTCCTCCTCTAAGACGGCGAAGTCGGCCTTCTTGCCAGCGGCGATGATGCCGATCTCGTGGTCCATCCTTAGCGACCAGGCGGCGTCGACCGTCACAGCGCGCAGCGCCTGGTCGAGGGTCAACGCCTCCTCTGGGCCCCGAACCGTGCCGCTGGCGGTCTTGCGCGTGGCCACCGACCAGACGGCCAGGAGCGGCCGAACGGGGCCCATCGGCAGGTCTGAGTGCAACGTGACCTTTACGCCGTTCCGCACGAGCGACCCGAGCCGAATCATCTGGTCGGCGCGATCGGGCCCAATCCCAACCTCCGCCCACTTGTCGCCCAACAGCCACAGATAGTAGCCGGTAGCCGAGACCGTCGCACCCAGGCGGCCAACCCGCGTGGCTTGATCCTGCCGCGAGAATCCGAAGTGCTGCAGGATGTAGCGGAAGTCTGGGCGCGGATGCTCCTCGAGCAGTGCCTCAAGGGCGTCCAGAGTCACGTCGACGCCCCAATCCCCGTTGACGTGGATGTTGATGTCGAACCCCGCTTTCCAGAACGGCTCTATTTGGGGTTTTAGTTCCTCGGGCGGCGTGAGCCATTCGCCGTGGTGGCCGTCAATGTACCCGGGCTCGCCCATCTGCATGTACTGTGCGAACATCGCGCCGTCGGCCATATGCTTGACGCCTTTGGTAAAGATCAGTCGACTGGTGCTCGCCTCCAAGTCGTTCTGGAACTTAGCGGAGAGGGTGTCGCCCGACCTCGCTTCGTAGCCTCCCGCTCTGGCGACATGCAGAATCCGAAACGGCGTTTGGTTGGTATCGAAACTCTCGCGGAAGCTTTCCCATTGTGTCGAGCCCACTATCGGAGCGCTTCCAGCGTCACCAATCGTCGTAACCCCACCGCGATGGATCAGATCTGCCACTAGCTCAAGACCGTTGTCGTCCGTATCTGGACCCCGCAGGTACCTACTGATGCCCGCTCTGACTACGGCCTGCCCGCGCTCCCAGAAGCGACCGGCCTCCCAATCGACCCCGTCGGGTGCCAGCGCCGCAACTTCCTCAGTGACACGTGCCGCCTGGAGCGCGGCGGTGTTCAGAACCACTTCGTGGGAAGAGCGTTGGGTTACGACGATCGGACGTGTCGCGGAGATGGCGTCCAGATCCTGGCGTGTGACCGAACCATGCCAGTAGCTGTTCCAGCCCCAGGTGAAGAACGGCTCATCCGAGTCGGGCTCACGGTCGACGAGCTCCTGCAGCCTGGCCAGGTAACTCGCCCGGTCGGGCACGCCCTCGACGAACCCGGACGGAAGGTCCCAGTCTTCCGGAGTAATGATTTCGTTCTGGGAGAGCAACCTGGCGCCCAGACCAGGATGTAGATGGGGGTCAATGAACCCCGGCAGGAGCACCTTGTCACGGAGTCGCTCGTCGATCTCGTACTCGTGGGCGTCGAGCCAGGGTTCCAACGTTTCCATCGTGCCCACCGCCACGATCCGGTCATCTCGCACGGCCACGGCGGTGGCGATTGGCATCGAGGGATCCATGGTAATGATCTTTCTCGCAGGGTAGACCGTGAGTTGGTCGGCCATAACGCTCACCGGTATGGAAGCGCACGACATCACGCCGCAAACAATGATGGGTGCCACATGCGGTTTCATGGTTTTCTCTCCTTCGGCGGGTCCTGGCCGATGCCATTAACCGTGTCAAATCCGGAGTTTCTTGTTCTCCGGGTCATAGTAGGGAGTCCTCACCACCGTAGCGGGCCTCTTATGCTCTAAGATTTCCACAGCGACCGTCGTGCCGGGTTCCGATTGGTTCTGGTTTATGTATCCCAAGGCGAGACTCCGGCCCACCCTATGTCCCCAGCCTCCTGAAGTGACACGACCGACAATCTCGTCGCCGTTCCAGATGCACTCGTCGCCACGCGCATCGGCGTCACCAGCGTCGACCACCATGGTTACCAGCCGTGTTGGCACTCCTTGTTCCTGTTGTCGCTCAAGGGCCTGCCGGCCGATGAAATCCTCTTTGTCGAATTTTACGAAGAACTCGAGACCGGCCTGAAGCGGGGTTTCTTCCCCGCAGATGTCAGGGGCTAGCAAGTAACCTTTCTCAAGCCGCATCGAGTTGAGCACGGCCCGCATGCCGCAGTTGACTAGACCGAGCTCTTGCCCGGCGCCCAGGATGTGCTGATAGATCGTCCGTTGGTAGATCAATTCGTGGTGGAGCTCCCAGCCCAGTTCGCCCACGAAGTTCAGACGCAGCGCGCGGGCCGGGGCAACTCCAATCCGAACGTCGCGCCAAGAGAGGTACGGGAACCCTTCAGACGACAGGTCGGTGTCTGTGAGCTTGGACAACACGGCTCTCGATCGGGGTCCGACAACCGCGAGGACACCGTAGCGGTTCGTCACATTGTCGATGGTCACGCTGCCATCATGCGGCAAATAATCCTCCATGTGCTGCATGAGACGCAATTCGGATGCCGCCGGCGCCACCACGTAGAAACGATCCTCGGCGAGGCACGCAATCGTCATATCGTCGGCGATAAATCCCGATGGCGTGAGCATCAGGTTGTAGCCGACTCGGTGCACCTTCGGCAGGCGGCCGCTTGTCAATCGGTCAAGGTAGGCCATCGAAGTCGGCCCTGACACCACGAACTTCGCAAAGGCGCTGAGCTCGTATACGGCCGCCCGGTCCCTGGCGGCCGCGCACTCTCTGCCCACGTACTCGAAGTAACTGGTTCCCCTGCGAAACGACAGCCTATCGACCGGCTCAACCCCGTCCGGGGCGAACCAGTTGGCCCGCTCCCACCCATAACGACTGCCGAAGACCGCGCCTTGCGCCTCTTGCAGGTCGTAGATCGGCGGCGTCTTGACCGGCCGGCCCGCGATCCTCTCCGTGTCCGGAATCGAGAGCTGATACTGCAGCCGATAGGCCTCGTGAGCCGTCGCCCATGTGTAGCTCTTGCTGGTCCAGTTCCCGAACCGCCGCGGGTCGAGACTGGATAGGTCGATGCTGGGTTCGCCCTCGACAATCCACTCGGAGAGGTACTTACCGACACCACCCGCCTGAGTGATACCGAAGTTGCAGCCCGCGAGGCAATAGAAATTGGGCACACCGTGCACAGGTCCCAGTAGCTGCTGACTGTCTGGCGTGTACGCGATGGGGCCGTTGCGTATGTGCTTCAGGCCAGCATCCTTGAGCATCGGTACGCGGTCCATGAGACGCAGGATGTACTGCTGAATCCGTTCAAGGTCCACTGGAAGATCCATCTGAGCCCAATCCCACGCCACACCATTGGCGCTCCAGGCTTTGCAGTCGGATTCATACGGGCCGACCAGCAGACTGTTGCCCTCCTTCCGCAGATAGAAGGGGACGTCTGGGTCTCGCAACGACGTCAGCTCTTCCTCGAGGGTCTCGATTTCGGGTAGATCTTCAAACAGGACGTGGTGGTGCTCTATGGGCATCGTCGGCAGGTACACACCGACCATAGCAGCTATTCGGTCGGCCCAGAGCCCTCCGGCATTGACGACGATCTCACAGGTGATGCTGCCCTTTTCCGTATGCACCACCCACTCCCCGCTACGGGCGCGGGATAGGTCTTTCACACGGTTGAAACGATAAATTTCCGCGCCCGCTTGACGGGCACCCTGAGCGAGAGCGCTCGTGGTTCCCGCCGGATCGCAGTGGCCATCGAGAACGTGATGCATCGCTCCGAGCAGACCTTCCGAATGCATGAATGGAAAGAGCTCCTGGGCCCCTTCCGGAGAAACGAGATTGCACTCGATTCCCAACGCGTGGTCCTTGGACAGGACATGGCGGTACTCGTCCATTCGATCCGTGGTCGTCGCCAGCCGGAGGCTCCCCGTCGTCCTCCATCCTGTTGGCTGGCCGGTCTCGGCTTCGAGCTCCCGGTAGAGCTTGATGCTGTATTGATGTAGCCTGGCGTTGCAGCGATTTGAGGTCCACTGAACGACGTTGCCGGCAGCGAGCCAGGTAGAGCCGGACGTCAGCTCGTTCTTTTCCACCAGCACCACGTCCGTCCAGCCAAGCTTCGTCAAGTGGTACAGGAGGCTGCACCCACTGATACCACCGCCGATGACCACCACGCGGGCCTGAGTCTTCAAAGCAGCACCGTCACAGGAATGCGGGCAAGCGACCCTACCAGCCAGCGGTAGGATTGGCGTCTACA
>DQEK01000295.1:7729-7896 GCA_003533545.1 Acidobacteriota bacterium
GGATTGGCGTCTACACCCGCAAGAGTAGCAGTGAACGGATGAGTGACCAGGAGAACAGGCAAGTTGTTAGCCAGAAAACGCAAGGCCAGCTCGACATCTCTTAACACTGATCGGAACTTTCACCATGGGCTGCTAGACAACATTCTGCCGTGGCTACGAAGCGAGCG
>DQEK01000277.1 GCA_003533545.1 Acidobacteriota bacterium
CGAGGTTACCTGTTTTGAATTGGCGCCGGGCAATCTGCTGGTGGGGCTCGCTGGCCGACAGGTCAAGGTTCGGGTCGGTGATGCACGGCGCTCCCGCGTGGGCGCCAGCGTCGGAGCGAAGGGTGATCATGTCGTAGCTGCTCCGATGCCTGGTCGGGTGGTGAGAGTGCTGGTGGAACCTGGTAAGGTCGTGACGCGCGGTCAGGGAGTCGCGGTCGTCGAAGCGATGAAGATGGAAAATGAGTTGGTGGCACCGGTTGATGGGGTGGTTCGTGAGGTACGGGCGGTGGTGGACGACTCGGTGCAGGCCGGCGACGTGCTGGTTATCGTAAGTGGTGAGACGGGCGATGACTGACGAGCGATCGGAAAAACCGGAACCTCGGGACAAGACGTCCGACCTGGCCCTCGGCCCAGGGGGCGGTGCCCCCACCGCGGGTGGGCCAGACGTGTCGGAGTCGCTAGAGGGCGTTGGCGAAACGACTAAACGGAACGGTTCAGATGGAACGACAAAGGCGGTTACCTCTCAGGGTCGCCGTGACCGTACGGGCGGTCGACTGCGCCGCTACGTCCGTTGGGTTGGCGGGCTGGCTGCGGTTCTGGTCGGTGTTGCGACCGTGGCTTTGGTCACCATCGACCTGGGCCCGAGCGTTCGCGCGCGGGCGGAGGAATTCGCGTCTGATTGGCTTGGCCGCGAGGTGAGGATCGGCCGGATTGGCGCGTATATCTTACCAGGGCGGTTTCTCGTCGAGGATCTGTTCGTCGCCGGGCTTGAGCCGGAGGACCGGCCTTTCCTGAATGCGGGACGGATCGAGGTGTCGATTGCCTGGCTGGCGTTGCTGCACGGTGAGGTGCTCGTCGACGCGGAGATGTCCGACTGGCAGATGTTGGCCGAATCGTTTGGTGACGGGCGCGAGAGTTTTCCCGCCTTCGTGCAGAGGCAAGCCGAGGTTGACGATGGCGCCGTGGTCGAACCGGTTGCCTCGACTGACGAGTCGGGCGACGCGGAGAGGCGCCGGTTTGTCGCGACACTGCGGTATCTACGTGCGAACGACGGTGAGTTTGTTCTTGAGGATCATGGCGCAGGGGTGACCGTCACAGCTCCGAACCTTGAACTCATCATTACCAAAATTCTCGACTACCGCGGACACGCGTCGTTTTTTGGTGGCACCGTTCAAATCAAAGACTTTAAGCCGATCTGGGCCGACATGACGGCCGATTTCGAACTCGATGGCGCCCAGGTGCATCTGACCCGCATCGACCTTGAGACCGACGGTGCCATCACCGCGCTCGAAGGGGACGTCGATCTGCAGAATCTGCCGGAAATGACGTATCACTTGGAGTCGGATGTCGACCTGGCGCGGATGCGCGAGCTCTTCTTTGCCGACGACGAATTTACCCTTTCGGGTGACAGCCACTTCAGCGGTACGTGGCACAAGTTCGAGGGTGGGCACGATCTCCGCGGGTCGTTTACTAGCCCGGTCGGCGGAATCGAGTTTTCCGCCGGAGAATTTCGGTTTCCAGGGCTTGACGGACAGCTTCGGTGGCAGACCGACCGGCTCGAGGTCTGGGATGTCGCCTCAACGCCGTATGGTGGTCGTGCCAGGTTTGACTTCTCGATTGGTAAGGAGCCGGGACAGTCGATTTTTGATTTTGGCTATGAGGACCTCGATGTCGACCAATTGAGCCAGTTGTTCGATCTGCGTGGCATTGAGCCGCTTACGCGTGTGTCTGGCCACAATCAACTTCGGTGGCCGACCTCGCGATTCAGCGAGTTTCTCTCCGTGGGCAAGATCGAGTTGGCGCCGTCTGGCGGTGTCCCGTTGGCGACTTCTGTATTGCCGCCCGGAGCCGCCGCTGCGGTCGAAGCTAGGGCGGCGCGGCCCGTGGACCTGTCTAATCGCAGGTTTGCTCTGGGGGGTGGTACCGAGTACACCGTAAAGGGCGATGTGATCGAGTTCAGGTCTGGCCAGATCGCCACTCCGACGACGCATGTGACTTTCGATGGTCGAACGCAAGCCGGCAAGGACACGCGGATCCCGTTTCAGGTTGCGAGTTCTGACTGGCAGGAAGGCTACCGGTTGATGACGGCGGTGATGACTGCTGTTGGCTCGCCGACCGAGCCGTTCGAACTGGATGGGGCGGGCACCTTCGAGGGAGTTTTGCTCGGAGACCTGTCGGCTCCTCGGGTTGAGGCGACGTTCAACGGTGACGCGCTCAGAGCGTGGAACGTTAGCTGGGGCGCTGGCCGCGGCCGACTCGTCGTCGACAACGGCTACATCGACGTTACCAACGGGATGTTCGAACGCGACGGCGCGGAGTTTGGGGTTGACGGACTGTTTTCGACGAGTCGCTCTCGTGAAGACGGTGGCGAGGAAATGAACGCGGTGTTCACGATGTCAGCGTTCCCGTCGTCGAACGTCCAGGCTGCGTTCGACTTGGACTATACGATCGACGGTCCAGCGACTGGCGAGATGCATCTTTACGGGCCGTACGACCGGTTGTTCGGTTTTGGACATCTGGCGCTTGACCGCCCCCTGGCCTACGGTCTCTCGTTCGACTCGGCGACAGCGGGGCTTCGATTCGAGGGGAACGGAGTCTGGCTGGACGGGTTTGAGATGCAGAAGGGAGACGGTGCCGTGACAGGGGCCGCTTTCATCGGCTGGGACGCCGATTATTCCTTCAATTGGGACGCCAGGAACATCGATGTGAACACCCTCGAGATCATTCCAACCCCGCCCGAGCCGCTGTCGGGGACTGCGGAGTTCAATGTCTCCGGGGTCGGTGCGTTCGACAGCCCAAGGTATGAGCTTCGTGGCACGGTTGTGGACTTGTTCGTTGGCGATGAAGAGATCGGCCAGGTGACGGGCCGGCTCGACGTCCGTGACGATCGCCTAACGATCGATCTTGAGGGTGCTTCGTCGACACTCGCGGTGTCGGCCACCGGTCAGGTGGGCCTTATGGATCGAGTGGTCGACTTGCGCGTGCGGGTGACCAACGCGTCTCTCGCCCCCTACGTCCGGATGTACGACCCCAGACTTTCCCCTTACACCTCGGCGGTCGTTAGTGGTTCCGCACATGTCACTGGTGAGTTGAACTGGGACGGCATTAGCGCGGACGCGACGATTGAGCAG
>DQEK01000061.1 GCA_003533545.1 Acidobacteriota bacterium
CGACGGGCTGCACGACGATCCAATCATCACCTTGAATATGTTCGCCGACGATCCGAGCTCGGTACGTTACGACAAACGGGTAACAGCGGGTCTCGCGACTATCAACGGCGTGTCGCTTACCGATCGGGTCCAGACCCTTGAGCGTGCACGCGAGGTCGTGGAGTTTCGCGCGACGCTCACGGTCGAAGCAATCAACAGGGCCCTCGCGAACAGAGGCACGCTGCCCGTGCCGACGCGACCGGCACAGACGGACAGGCGCGGCAGTACCCAACCACGTCAACGGCCGACCCCAGATCCGCGGACGATGGGCGGTGGGGACTGTCGCGCAAATACGTACAACTGTTCGGACACGCCGAACCCGTTGCCGACGGCCGACACCGTGTGGCTTGAGGAGATGACCTGGATGGACGTCCGCGACGCGATGGCCACGGGCAAGACCACCGCCATCATTCCAACCGGCGGCATTGAACCGAACGGCCCGTGGCTCGTCACCGGCAAACACAACTACGCGTTGCGCGCCAATTGCGACGCCGTCGCTCGGAACCTTGGCAATGCCATCTGTGCGCCCGTTCTTGAGTTGGTCCCCGAAGGCCAGATTGATCCGCCAACGGGCCACATGCGCAGTCCCGGCACCTTGAGCCTGCGGCAAGAGACTTTCGAGGCAGTGCTCACGGACGTCGCCCACAGTTTGAAGATCCACGGCTTCAGGAACATCGTCTTCATCGGCGACAGCGGCGGCAACCAAAGCGGCATGAGTAATGTTGCGACTGCGCTATCGGCTCGATGGAAGGGGGACACGACCGTCCTCCACATTCCCGAGTACTACCGAGCGCCACCAGGTACCGTAGACGTGCTCGCTGACCTCGGCGTCACCAACGAAGGTCATGCAAGCGACGGCCTGCACGACAACCCCACCATTACGCTGAATATGATGTTGGACGACCTCCGATCGGTGCGGTGGGCCGAACGGGTCGCCAGCCGCCAAGCGAACATCGACGGCGTCTCGATTGCGGACTTGGGCACGTCCCTCGAACTTGCCAGAAAGGTTGCCGCTGCGCGTGCGGCGCGCACCTCGGATCTCATCCGAAAACGGATTACGGAGAGCGGAACGTAGACTTTCGGACGACAACAGCGACTTAAGCTACCCGGCACCATCTCATTCGCCGAGGACACTAACTCGGTGGTGCCGGAGCAGCGGGCTGGCCGACCGGCGAGTTCGCGCACCGACGTTGGATTCACTGCCCTATTTCTTGGGCATCAGGATGCAGGACAAAAGATAGTTCCCACGATCCGGTGCGCCATCACCTTCCCACATTGTCGGCCGGCCCCCGCGTCTATTCGGTTCGCAGGTGCCCCTGGGGAGTGTGGCAGACCGTGCCAGTGTCACTCCGTGGAGCACCCCGACCAGTGTGCGCCCGACAGCATCACTTGGCAGGTAGGCAGCGTGGAGCAGAGAATATTGGCATGGCGAGACGTTACTGGTTGATGAAATGTGAGCCGAACGCGTACAGCATCGAAGATCTGGCTCGTGACGGCGAGACGTGCTGGGAGGGCGTGCGAAACTTTCAGGCACGCAACTTCATGCGTGACGACATGCGGGTTGGCGACGCGGTGCTGTTCTACGCCTCGAATGCTGACCCGTCCGGAGTCTCAGGACTGGCAACGATTACGAAAGCCGGTTACCCGGACCACTTTGCGTGGAAGGAAGGACACAAGTACTTTGACGGGCGCAGCACGAAAGCGGCTCCGGTTTGGTTCATGGTCAACCTGGGGTTCGTAGAGGCATTCGCTGAGACTGTTCCGCTAAGCACGCTGAAGGGGGTCAAGGGACTTGAGGAGATGAAGGTCGTGCAGAAAGGCAGCCGACTCTCAGTGCAACCGGTGGCCAAAACGGAGTACGACATCACCGTGCGTCTGGGCCGGAAAACGAAAAAGGCCGTGAGTTAACGCTCACGGCCTTCCTGCAATACCGCCTCTCAAGTCCGAGTCATCGGACTCGTTACTCTTCGTTTGTCGGAGTCCCGATGGCCTTCAACACTTCTCGAGTCAACCCCCAGCGATCGAATCCCTGACGACCGTAGTCGAGGCCACGACGCACGATCACCAGGTCGTGCGACGGCACCACAACCGCGTACTGTCCTCGGTTTCCAGAGGTCGAGTAAGCGTTCTTCGGCACGTCGTCCCGGTTTTCAGGCACAAGCCACCATTGGCCGCCATACTGGCTTCCACGTCCGACAGTCGCCGGGGCTGGCGTCCGCACGAAATCGATCCACTCCTCGGAGATTAACCGCTCGCCATTCCAAACACCGTTCTGTAGATAGAGCAGCCCGAACCGCGCCAAGTCACGGGCATTCGTGTAAACCTGGCTGCTGAGAATGAAATCACCGAACCGGTCGGTACTGACCAGCGTGTTTCGCATGCCGATCTTGTCCAGCAGCCGACGGCGCGGAAACTCCCGGTAGGTCTGCTCATCACCTAGCACCTGCTTCATCTTGTAAACTGCAAGCAACGTGTCGTAGTTTTCGTAGTCCCAGTTGGTCCCAGGCTCCCGCATCAGCGGCTGTCGCAGAGCGCCCCGCACCGAACTCGCCCCAGCCCAGTACGACATGCCGGACCCGGTGGCGTACTCAAGCCCACCGTTGTCAATCGTGTCGAGTCCGCTCGACATGTTGAGTACATGGCGGAGGGTAATAGCATTTCTGGGATCAGCTTTCGGCGAACGCGCACGCGGTAACCACTCGAACCCGAGCGGGTCGTCAAGGTGCATCTTGCCTTCATCGACGAGCATGCCGATCAATGTCACCGCAAGGCTCTTCGCCGTCGACCACGTGCGGGTGCGAGTGGTCATGTCCACCCCAGGAGCGTAACGCTCATGGATGATCCGGCCGTTGTGAACTACCAACAAACTCAATGTAACCTGCTGTGGTGATTCGCGGTTGAACGCCCAGTCGGAGGCGGCCTCGAGCGCCGCTCCGTCGATTCCAGGTGGCAACGCAGCGTCAGCAATCAGATCGCCCTCAGGCCAAGCAGTAGCCGCGGGGTCACCGGGCGGGTACGGCAACGTCAGCTCCGGTAGACGTTCGATGTCCTCGAACGTCTGGTCAGGTGCCAGGATCACACACCCAATACCCTCGCGGAACGCGGCTCGCATGACCGGAGTGGCACCTGGCGCCCCAACGGCCACTGCCCGCCTCGTCTCGTTGACCACGTAGTCTCCGCCGGTCGGCGTACCGACCGGGCTGGAGAGAAATGCTAACTCCTGGGCAAAGACGCTCTCGATCGTGCGATTGCCAGTAAATAAGCCATTGCACATAAAAATGGCCTGCTGGCCGCGACGGATCATGTCCCGCTGGGGCTGCCAGTAGTCGTAAGTTTCTTCCTGCTGAGCCACGGCGGACACCGGCGCGAGCAGCGCGAGTGCGCTCAAAATGATCAAGCAGCGCTTCATGGCAACCTCCCTTACGAATGAAACGACAAGGGCCAGATTATACCGCTGCCCCAGCTCTTGCCGAACGAACTGAGTTAAAACGTCACGAGCCCGCCCGCTCAATGTAATCCTTGATCGCCGCGAGCAACTCGGCACCCAGAGCACCATCGATGACACGGTGGTCAGCAGACAGTGTGCAGGCCATCATCCGTGCCACTCGAACCTCCTGACCAAACGCCACCGGCCGTGAAAGCGCGGCGCCGATTCCTAGAACGCAGCTCTGCGGGGGATTGACGATCGCGTAAAGGCTCTCGACGCCATACATCCCAAGATTCGAAATGGTGAAGGTCCCACCAGCATAGTCGGCAGGCAAGAGAGTCCCCTCGCGGGCACCGGCCGCCAACGTCCGAGTCTCGGCGGCGATCTCCTCGAGTTCTTTGCGGTCGGCCTGTCGGATAACGGGAGCAATGAGACCAGTGGGCGTGTTCACAGCCAAGGCAACGTCAACACTGTCGTACATCCGCACCACGCCGTCGGCCCAGGCGGCGTTAGCCCCAGGCACCAGCCGAAGCGCATGCGCAGCCGCACAAATCACGAAGTCAGTTAGGGTCGGACCCACCTCCGGCTCTTGGCGTTTGGCGGAAGCGAGCAGGCCCAGCGCCGCATCGACGGCACAGTCGACCCGAAGATAAAAGTGGGGGACCGTCTGTTTCGACTGCTGCATCCGGGTCGCCGTGACCCGGCGCATGGCGGTCAGCTCATGGTCTTGGAACGGCCCCTCCACGTGCGCCGGGACGCCAACCGGTGGGGACGCAGGAACCGACGCGCCGACCGACGAACCCTCGCGTCGCTCCGCTAGGGCCCGATCGACATCCTCTTTTCCGATCCGGCCCCCACGACCTGTGCCCCGTATCCCGGCTAAGTCCAACCCAGCAGCCGCCGCCATCTTCCTGGCCACTGGAGTCGCTGGGACAGTCGCCGAGTCCGTTTCGGACCCTACCGGTGGAAGTTCGTCGACAACTTCGTTTCGTCGGTGCGCGGCAACAACCGGAACCGGCGATCCGGCGGTCGATACCACCTCGTTGCCCGTCAACGTCGGCGCCGCCCCGTGCGTCCCACCCTCGTCTGATTGCTCCGACGCCGCCGCGATCAAAGCCAGCACCGCGCCCGCTCCAAGACCCTCAGTCCCGGCTGCGACGTGAATGACCCGCAAGACTCCAGAGACTGGAGCTTCAAGCTCGACGTTGGTCTTATCCGTCTCGACCTCGGCGATCGGCTCACCGACCTCGACGTAATCTCCCACCGCCTTCAGCCAAGCAGTGAGCTTGACCTCGGTCACCTGATCGGCCAATTCAGGCAGACAAAACTCAGTCGTATCGGTCATGCAGTCTCGAGGCACAAACGAGCGGCAGCGGTTACGATGGCGTCTACATCCAACGCGTACGCCCGGTAAAGGTCTTGAATGTCACCTGATTGGCCGAATCGAGAGACACCCAGCGGAGCAACCCGGTGGCGCGCCACCGACCCCAGCCATGCCAGCGTCGACGGATGCCCGTCAAGGATCGTGACTAGTCCTGCCTCCGGCGACAAGGGCGCGAGTAACCTGCGAACGTGAGCATGTTCGGGGTGTCCGTTGTTGACACCCTCGATCCAGTCGTCCTGCAACCGTCCCGGCGACGTCACCACGAGGAGACCCGCCCCGGGGATATCCTCCACGATCTGTTGATGCGCCTCGACCGCCTCGGTGATGACCGGCCCTGAGGCAACGATCGCCAATTCGGCACCTTGGGACGGCGATTCCAACCAGTAACCGCCATCCACAACCTGAGCCCTGGTCTCGGCAGAAAGGTCTCGCGTCGGCTGGTTCAACGAACGGGTGGACAACCGCAAATAGACCGCGCCCCCATCGTCGGCTTGGATGTGGTCGAAACTCCAACGGAGAATTGCTGCCAGTTCGTCCACGTAAGCTGGTTCAAACGCGGTCAGTCCTGATTGCCCAAGGCCGATCAAGGGCGTCACCACCGACTGATGCGCCCCCCCTTCTGGCGCAAGGCTCACACCAGAGGGTGTTCCAACAAGGATGAACCGCGCATCCTGATAACAGGCGTAGTTCAGCGCATCGAGCCCACGACTGATAAACGGATCGTAAAGCGTTCCGATCGGCAACAGCCGCACCCCAAAAAGCGGGGCAGTTAATCCCAGCGCTGCCAACAACAGGAACAGGTTGTTCTCAGCAATGCCCAGCTCAAGATGCTGCCCATCCGGTCCCATGGACCAATCCTGCGCTGAAAGCGGCCGGTCCTCCCGAAACACGTCGGCTTGCGCTAACTGCGAGAACACGCCGCGCCGGTTCACCCATCCTCCAAGATTGGTCGACAAGGTGACGTCTGGCGACGTAGTCACGATCCGGTCCGCGAGCTCTCCATGCCGCCGCGCGATATCAGCCAACACCCGGCCGAATCCTGCCTGGGTTGAGAGTCGGTCACCCGGCGGCGAGTCAAACGCCGCCGGCACCGCCACGTGCGCCGCCTGATACTGACGGTCGGTGGCTTGTGTGAACGGCACGTTGTGCAGAAAATCCCGCAACTCGCCCTCTGGCACATCAAGTCCGGCGAACGGTTCCCACTCGTCTCCCTCGTCGATGCTCATCTGATCGCGAAAGGCAACTATTTGCTCCGGCGTGGTGAGCCCAGAGTGATTATCCTTATGCCCCTCGAACGGCAGACCGTAACCTTTGATGGTGTAGGCGATGAAGCAGGTCGGAGTCTCATGTTCCGATGCCGTATGAAATGCTTCCCGCACGGCATCTAGATCGTGCCCGGCAAGGTTGGTCATGAGCCGATGCAAGGCGGCGTCGTCATGCTGGTCAAGCAACTCACGAATCCCAGCAGTATCGCCAAGATCCCGTACCAGCCGGGTCCGCCACGCTGTGCCCCCCTGGTAGGCCAGCGCCGAATAGGAGGAATTCGAGCAATCGTCGATCCAGGAGCGCAAGGCGTCACCGCCACGTCGGGCAAATGCCGCTTCCAGCAGTTTCCCGTATTTCAACGTGACGACCCGCCACTCCATCGTGGTGAAGATCGTGTCGAGTCGATGAAAGAATCGGTCGGCGACGATGGCGTCCAGGCTTTGGCGGTTATAGTCGATGATCCACCAGACGTTGGTGACGTGGTGCTTCCACGCCTCGAGTAAAGCCTCGAAAATGTTGCCCTCGTCGAACTCCGCGTCGCCCGCCACAGCGATCATCCTGGCCGGCGGCCCATCGTTTGGAACCAGGCGCCGTTTACGCAAAAACTCCTGTGCCAACGCGAGAAAGCTCGTCATCGCCACACCCAGACCCACCGATCCAGTCGAGATGTCGACGTCGTCCTGGTCCTTCGTCCGAGATGGATAAGACTGGGCTCCACCGAATCCACGGAACCGCTCGAGCTGGTCGCGTGACTGCCCACCCAACAGATACTGAATAACGTGATAAACCGGGCTACCGTGCGGTTTAACGGCCACTCGATCGATCGGACGAAGCACATCGAAGTACAGCGCCGTCATCAGGGTCACCATCGAAGCACAAGACGCCTGATGCCCCCCCACTTTCAGCCCATCGCGATTGGGCCGTACATGGTTGGCGTGATGAATCATCCAGGTGCTGAGCCAGAGCACCTTCCGTTCGAGGGCCGCGAGGCACACGCCGTCGGTGGCCATCTCAGCTGTGGGGGCGGAGCGGGAGTCGGAAGAGGTCGACGTCTGGGTCATCGACCGGCTCGTTACTGCGTCGAGATAGCCGCGCGACCACTCCGCAGGACGTACTTCTGTATTTTTCCAGTGGCGGTCTTCGGTAGCTCAGTCACGAACTCGACTTTACGTGGGATCTTGAACTTGGCCATGTGTTCGCGCGCGTACTCCGTGAACTCGGGTTCGGTCAGGGCCGCTCCCGGGGCCAAAACCACAAACGCGTGCGGGGTTTCACCCCATTTGGGGTCCGGCATCCCTACGACGGCCACCTCCTGGACGGCAGCGTGGCGCATCAGCACGCCCTCAACCTCAACCGAGGAAATATTCTCCCCGCCACTGATGATCACGTCCTTAAACCGGTCTCGGATCTCTACGTAACCATCGGGATGGACAACCGCCGCGTCACCACTGTGAAACCAGCCACCTCGCATCGCCTGCGCGGTCGCATCGGGGTCGTCATAATACCCCTCCATCACCACGTTTCCACGCACGGTAATCTCTCCAAGTGTGGCCGCATCCCACGGCACGGGAACATCTTCCTCGTCGACGACCCTCAATTCACCAGACGTAATCAACTCGACGCCCTGCCGGGACTTGACGACTGATCGGTCTTCGAGCGACAGCACCTCGTGCTCCGGCCGGGACTCACAAACCGTGATGAACGGCGCCGTCTCAGTCAGACCGTACACGTGGGTCAATTCCCAGCCGAACTCGCCTTCGATCCGCTGAATCGTGGCCGCAGCTGGCGGCGCCCCGGCTGTCAACACCCTTACCCCAGCGGGCACCTCCCCCCGATGCTCAGCCGGACAACCAGCCAACCCGATCAGCACCGTCGGCGCCGCACACAGCATGGTGACTCGCTCATCGCGAATCAGGCCGAACGCCTGCACGGGGTCGACCTTGCGCAAGCAGATGTGCACCCCCCCCACCGCGGTCACGATCCAAGGAAAGGTCCATCCATTGGCGTGAAACATCGGTAGGGTCCAGAGATACCGATCCCGACAAGTCATCGGCACATGCACTAGCGTGCCGATGGCGTTCATATAGGCGTTCCGGTGGGTGATCATCACCCCCTTCGGACGCGACGTCGTCCCGCTCGTGTAGTTGATGGTCAGCAGGTCTCGCTCGTCGACATCAGGACGATCAACGTGGCCTGCCTCGACTGCCGTCAGTTGCTCGTAGTCGAGCCAGCCGTCTCGCCCGCCCTCTAACGCCACGCAGTGCTCCACCTCCGGGCAAGACCCACGAATCGACTCGACCGTTTCCAGAAAGTCGGCATGGGCGCACACGACTTTCGCGCCGCAGTGTCGGACGATGTACTCGATCTCTTCAGAATTGAGCCGAAAGTTGATCGGCACCAACACGGCGCCGGTCTGCGGTACAGCGTAGAACGACTCGAGGTGCGAGTGGGTGTTTAGCGAAATGTAGGCCACCCGGTCGCCCTTGCGCACCCCCAGACGCTGTAACGCCGCCGACCAGCGGTCACACCGCGCGAAAAACTGCTCGTAGGTCAGACGGGTCTCACCGTCAATGACGCACTCCCGGTCTGGATAGAGCGCCAGCGCACGCCGCTGGAACTCGAGAGGGGTGAGGGGTGTCTCCACGATCAATCGTTGCTGGTGCGGCGCGCCCGCCGGTCGGCGATGATCTGCTCGTAATCCTCGTCAGTCAGATACGTCATGTTCACGTGGGCGTGATACATGTCGTCAAAGCTACGCTGCCCCCAACCGACCCATTGTGTCGGATCCGGATTGGCCCGGTTGGCGGCCGTGTTGTCGTGCCACGCCGTCAGGTGAATCACCGTGCCCTTCGGCAATACCGGAGCCGAATCGTCCGTATAGACGTAGTTCACGTGCCAGTTGAAATCGAAGTTCGCCACGTGGTTCAGCATCTGGACCTGCCCGTTGGGGAGGATCGCCTCCATCGACATTGCCTTCCCGCGGATATGCATGTGCGGCTGGTAGTTCTCAAGGCGAGCCGGTAGAGCCAACGGAATATAAGCGTGGTGCGTCGTCACCTTTCCCGGTGGAATGTCGAGCGTTGCCATCGCCTGCTGCACGCCAAGAGCACTCGCGTAAACCCGATACTTCGGTACATAGCCCAGCGGGTGGAACCAGATGCCAACATCGGTCTGACTCGTGATTTCCTCGCCGACCGAATGGTAGTGGTTATCGAAAGCAATCCGCGACCCCGCCTTCAACAATTTGCCAGTGTTCTCCCGGAACACATCGCCGATTTTCCCGACGGCGAACTCGGTCAGATAGCTACCACGACCTGGGACATCGACGACTGGTTCGTGGTCGCCGGGGTCCTCCTCCTGCTGCAGATAAACCACCGCGTGGTGAGTGACTCGACGCCCAGCCAACGACGGCCGCACCTCTATGCCCGTCACCCATCGATCCTCGACGAGCCCCGTCTCAACCACCGGTTGCCACCACTGGTCTTGCCCCTCGGCACTCTGGGTCCAGGGGTCCGAGCTAACGACGAGGTCCGGCTCCCGACCATACTGCTCAGCCATGTGCCACACGTTGTCGGCGGGCCAAGCCACCGGTGGGGGCAAATCGGCGAGATTACCGCGCGGGGCACCAGCGTCGACCCAACTGGCAATGACCTCAATCTCCGCATCACTCAAGGACTTGTCGTTCTGGAAGTCCTGGATGCCGACCGTCTTGTCCATGTGCCAGGGTGGCATGACCCGCTCCACAACCTTCGAACGAATCGCTCGTGCCCACGGACGGACGTCTTCATAGGTCATCAACGACATCGGCCCCATCTGCCCCGGTCGATGACACCCCTGACAACTGCGTTGGAGAATCGGCGCGACGTCCTTGGCGAAGGTCACGCCGCCCGTCTGGGCAGAGGACGACCCCGCCGCGGCAAACACCGCCAGACCGACCAGCATTCCCCCGCGTCCCATCCGACTTATCGCGTCTCTCATGACCACTCCCCTAGAATCCGATGACGATGCTGCTCTACTGTACCTGAACTGCGACGTACCCGTTCGTCCAACAGCAGAAGAAGCCACCGGCCATGATGGCACTCTGCCCGCCAGAATCGTCCCACGCCAGCACCCGCAGGACGTATTCGCCCGGCGCGTCGAACGATACGGTTGTCTCCGCCTTGCCGCGCTCATCGATCGCGGGAGCGTCGTCAGCAAAGGTAACGTTTCCCGGGCCCCGGTAGAGACTCCAGTTGACACCAAACCGGGACGCTCGACCACGCGATCTGGCCTTTTGCACCCCATCGTCCGAAGCCCAGACCGTGACCGCAACCGGGGTAGAGACCGAGGTGCTCAGAGCGCCGCGTGTCCCCAGAGGGCCTTGGCCAGGCGTCCCGTCCGGACCACCGAACCGCACCACTGGCGGAGTGTTGCCGCTGGTAACCTCCTCAAGCGCCGTAATCTCCCATTCTGGCCGGACGTGGCCGGGAATCGCGATGGTCTGTCCGTGCGCGGTTACGCTCCAAGTCAAAAGCTGGTCCCCGAAATCAGCCGGCACGACGACCGCGAAGAGCCCGGTCTGGCGCCGAGGCAGAAAATGCGTCGGCTGTCCCCGGTCCTCGGGGCCCGGCTCGAATCGGTTATCAGGTCCGACCGGAATGTCGAGGTGCTCCTCGTAGTTCCGGTTGAAATAACCGAACACAAGACTGCGCGTGCCGTCCGGGTTGGCGTACCAACCTTCGAACGACGGAGACATGCTCTGCCCGATCGCATGCGGGAGCGGCGCATCCGCCCGCGAGTCCTGCGACTCGGCAGCGGGCGAGCCCACCAGCAGGAGAGCCACCAGACCGGCCGAAACCACCGGTTTCCAGAGTACGCAAGTAGCTGAACACCGCACAGTACCTCAGATCTTGGACAACAGATGTTAGCCTGTCAACATTGGCGTGCTGCCCGGGCACGGGAGGACTACGGTGCACCCGACCACTTGATCAACACTTGGGGGGCCAGACCAACCCGACAGGGGTCGGTCCAGAGGCGAAACAAGACCACCGAGACCATGACGAAAACGCCCACTGACGCACCAGACGCGCAATATTCCACCGTCTCCGGTCGCCCAATCAAAGCTCTCTACACCGCCGAGGACCTCGAGGGGGTCGCTCCGCTAGAGGCACCGGGCACCTTTCCTTATACCCGTGGCATTCACCCGAGCGGCTACAGCGGCAAACTCTGGACAATGCGCCAATTCTCAGGTTTTGGCACCCCGTCCGAGACGAACCAGCGATACAAGGAGTTGCTAGCAGCTGGGGGCACCGGACTGAGCGTTGCGTTTGACCTGCCAACCCTGATGGGTCGTGACCCAGACCACGCGCTGTCGCGGGGTGAAGTCGGCAAGTGCGGCGTCAGCGTCGCGTCCCTAGCCGACATGGAACAACTGTTCGACGGAATCCCAATTCAGGACGTTTCCACGTCAATGACGATCAACTCTCCGGCGGCGATGGTCCTGGCAATGTATCTCGTCGTGGCGGAACGGCAAGGAGTCGATTGGCCAGCCCTCTCGGGTACCCTGCAGAATGACATCCTGAAGGAATATATCGCCCAGAAGGAGTACATCTACCCACCGCGCCCCTCTATGCGGCTGGTTACCGACACATTTGACTTCTGTGCACAAGAGGTTCCGCGCTGGAACACCATCTCGGTTAGTGGCTACCACATCCGCGAGGCAGGCGCGACCGCACTACAGGAACTAGCCTTCACCCTGCGCGACGGGATCGAATACGTGCAATACGGCGTCGACGCTGGGCTCGACGTCGACAGCTTCGTACCGCGTATCTCGTTCTTCTTTAACGCTCACAGCGACTTCTTTGAGGAAATTGCCAAGTATCGAGCTGCCCGGTCGCTATGGGCGACGGTCATGCGTGACCGGTTCCACGCCAAAGACGAGCGCTCATGGAAGCTACGATTCCACACCCAAACAGCCGGAGTGTCCCTAACCGCACAGCAGCCATACAACAACGTCGTCCGCACCGCTATCCAAGCACTATCAGCCGTACTCGGGGGCACCAACTCGTTGCATACCAATTCGCTCGACGAGGCGCTCTCGCTACCAACCAAAGAAGCCGCCTTGCTGGCACTCCGTACCCAACAGGTCATTGCCAACGAAAGCGGCGTCGCGGATCACGTCGATCCACTCGGTGGCTCGTATTTCATCGAGCGGCTAACACGGGACATGGAAACGGGAGCCCGGACCTACTTCGATGAAATCGATGCGCTCGGTGGCATGGTCGAAGCGATCGAGCACGGCTACCCCCAGCGCGAGATCGCTGAAAGCGCCTACCAGTTTCAACGGGAAGTGGAAGCTGGCAAACGCAAGATCGTTGGCGTCAATAGCTTCACAGACGAGGCACAGACCGGCGTTAACACGCTGTATCTTGACGAAGGCATCGCCGAGGGTCAGTGTGCGGCGCTCGACCGGCTCCGAGACACACGCAACACTACAGAGGTCGAGGGCACGCTCAACCGACTGCGCGATGCCGCGCGCGGTCGGGACAACCTGATGCCGCTACTGCTCGATGCGGTGCGCGCCTACGCCACCATCGGAGAGATGTGTGATGCCCTGCGTGACGTCTGGGGTGAATACGAAGAAGCGGCATCCGTTTAACTTGATCGCCTGAGATACCCTGTGACCATGACCGACCTACTCACCCCAGCCCCATCCCTGACCCAGCTCTCCGAAGAAGAGCGATTGTTCCGAGCGAGCGTTCGGAATTTCGCGGAAACCGAGATTGCTCCGCGGGTGCGGGACATGGAGGAACAGGGAGCCATCCCCCGCGCGTTAGTCGACCAACTCTTCGACCTGGGAGTGATGGCGATCGAAATTCCGGAGACGTTCGGTGGTGCCGGCGGCACCTTCTTTTTGTCAGTCATCGCGGTTGAAGAACTCTCACGGGTCGACCCCTCGGTGGCGGTGCTGGTCGACGTGCAGAACACGCTGGTCGTCAACGCGCTCGTCAAGTGGGGATCAGTCGACGTCCAGCAACGATTCCTCACCGCGCTCGCTGCCGGCACGATTGGCGCCTACGCGCTCTCAGAAGCGGGGTCCGGTAGCGACGCGTTCGCGCTCAAGACTCGCGCGGTCGAAGACGGTGACGACTACGTCCTCACTGGACGCAAGCTCTGGATCACGAACGCCAAGGAAGCAGGTCTGTTCATCGTCTTTGCCACCATCGATCCCGACGCCGGCCACCGTGGCATCACCGCGTTCCTCGTCGAACCGGACTTCCCGGGGTTCCAAGTGGGTCAGAAGGAAGACAAGCTGGGCATCCGAGCCAGCAGCACCTGCGAGTTACTGCTCGACGAGTGTCGGGTCCCCAAAGCAAACGTACTGGGCAAGGCCGGCCACGGGTACAAGGTAGCGATCGAGACCTTGAACGAAGGCCGGATCGCCATCGGCGCACAAATGGTCGGTTTGGCCCAAGCAGCGTTGAACCACGCCATCGCCTATGTGCAAGAGCGGACACAGTTTGGGCACGCGATCGGAGACTTTCAGGCCGTGCAGTTCCAGTTGGCTCAGGCCCAAACCGAGCTCGAAATGGCCCGACTGGGTGTCTACAACGCCGCCCGGCTCAGAGACGCAGGACAAACGTTTCTGACCGAAGCCGCTATGGCCAAGCTCTTCTCGTCGCAAGTGGCTGAACGCGCCACCTCGCTCGCAATCCAGCTGTTCGGTGGAGTCGGCTACACAAGAGACTATCCGGTGGAGAAACTGTTCCGCGACGCGAAAATCGGACAAATCTACGAGGGCACGTCGAACATGCAACTCCAAACCATCGCCAAGCAAGTCATGCAGCGGAGGGGGTAGCCGTCCGGAATCAAACCCGTCCCTACCGCCACAGCCGACGCTCTGCCGGCTGTCGATCCAGAATGGACCTCCCGTAAACACCCCTGATCCGCGCGTCTCCGCATTGAATCCCCGGGCCTGCCGGCGGTAGGATGAGCGAACTGTTCGTGGTTATCTACGCTCCCACTAAGGAGGTCACGTGACCGATCGCATCTCGTCGTTGTCGTCCGCGTCGGTTGTTGTGTGCTGTCTGGCACTTGCCCCCGCCACGACTCAAGCCCAGAACACCGGGTCACCAACTGAGGCCCCGCCTCGAACGGCCTGGGGCGCGCCTGATTTGAACGGCGTCTGGGATTTTCGGACACTGACACCATTTGAGCGGCCGCGTGAACTCGCCGACCAGGAATTTTTCACCGACGAGCAAGCGGCCGCCTTCGAGGCCGAACGACTCGCCGAGTTTGCCGTGCGTGACGACCAAGAACCAGCTGATATCGTCGGAAACTACAATCAGTTTTGGTTCGACCCGGGCAACAAAGTAAGCGAGACCAACACGACATCACTCGTGGTCGACCCACCGAATGGGCGCGTGCCCCCCTTAACGGTCGAGGCCGATGCAAGGCGGACGGCGGAGCAACAGGTCCGCCAAG
>DQEK01000092.1:0-11854 GCA_003533545.1 Acidobacteriota bacterium
GCCGAACTGCTCTTCTTAGCCTATCCGCTAGGTGCGTTGCCTCGGTTTCGTCCACCGTACCTGAGGGGCGAGTGACCAATCGAACTGGTTTACGCGATCAGGGCCGAGCTCCTCGACCGTGGACAGAACGCGGGCCGCTTGGATGAGTAGGTGCTTTACGTCCACCTCCTGACACACAGGTGCGAACGGTCGAAGATAGTAGGGGCCTCGGGTGAGCATGGAGATGGCACCGTGATGGTTGCAGCGTTGGATCTGGTACATCGCTACTCCGACCTGCAGGATGCCCTGGTAAAGCCGCCGGATTGGACGACGTTCACTATTCCAGAGATCTTCGAGCGTTTCATGTTGCGCAAAAAATTCTCCGCGGTTGAATTGTTTGACGCCTCGGACCAGGAGCGGCGGAGGCGATTCGTGGCACGGACTGGACACGGTCGTATTATGCGCTGGCCCCGGATGCCTGTAGGGCATCCAAACGGAAAGACTGGATGCTCGCTAGGCTGCTATGATGCTCCGGTTTTGCACTTTGGGGTGCGAATTTGAACTTAGAGGACACAAAATTGGCTTCAATCTATCTACCTCGGATACGACGACGTCGGTCAAAGTTACACGGCTGGGGTGTGTTCGCGCAGGAGGACATCAACAAGAACAAACGCATCATTACCTACGACGGCGAGAAGATTAGTACTCAGGAAAGTGCCGACCGAGAGGACCGCTATCTGCGTCGAGGAGAGATCTGGTGCTTCAAGCTAAACCGCCGATGGGTGATTGATGCCAACGTTGGAGGAAACCTTGCACGTTTCGTTAATCACGCATGCAGGCCCAATTGCTACAGCAACATTGTTGACGGTGAGATTTGGATCATTGCCGGCAAGAACGTAAAGGCGGGAGACGAACTTACGTACGACTACCATACCGATGGCGACAAAGAGATCGAGTGCCGCTGTCGCCCCGGCTGCACGCACCGACTCTAGGCCATGCATTTCGTCTACCTGCACGGCTTTGGATCGTCGCCTGATTCCTCAAAGGCTCGCTTTCTGAGTGAACGCCTCGAGGCCCATGGTGCGACGCTACATTGCCCTGATCTCAACGAGCCTGACTTCGCCACGCTTACGGTGTCACGGATGCTCGACCAGGTCGATTCTCTACTCGCCGAGTTAGGGCCCGGACCTTCAGCGTTGATCGGATCCAGTCTGGGCGCTTTCGTAGCCTTGCATGTTGCAGAGCGACAGGTGTTACGCAATGCCTCGCGCTCGACGGATGGCTGTTCTATTGTTCGACTGGTGCTTCTGGCGCCTGCGCTCACCTTCGGTGCTGATGGGATGAAACATCTAGGCGAGGATGGGGTGGCTCGGTGGCGCGCCACCGACCGCCTGGACGTCGAGCACCACGCGGAAGGGCGCGTCAGACAGGTGCACTTTGCACTCTACACGGACGCCCAACGCTACGAGAGCTTCACTGCCACGATGACGCTCCCAACCTTGATTCTCCAAGGACGTCGTGACGAGATCGTTGATCCTGCCGTGGTAGAGCAGTTTGCGGCTGATCGGGACCACGTGGCGCTGACGCTGCTCGACGACGACCACCAATTGAAGGCGGATCTGGATCGAGTTTGGCGCGACATAGCGGCGTTTCTTGGTGTGGTTCCCGCGGGGTAGTGACCTTGACGGGGGCGACAGATTAGTTTCTGCGTGATGGTCTAAGGACGCATCAGGACGTCGGTACAATCAGGGTGGCGGCTGTTTGCGGAGGCGGCAGATCGTTGACAAGACGCGGTCGCTGGGAGGACCATGAATGGGTTGGTGGTCAGCTTACGTGCCACCGCGAGAGCCTTCGAACGGAGATAGACGATGTTGATCAGGCAGGCGCCGGATATTCGATCGTCGGAGATCACGCCGGAACGGTTGTATCGCAACCGCCGACAGTTCATCCAGGGAGCCTCGGGGGTGGTGGCTGGGGCCTTGGTGGGCGGTGCCATGCTCGGTCGGTACGGTGGGTTGCTCCGCGCGCAGGAGTCGATCGACAACCTGAAGCAGTCGCCTCTCAGCACGGATGAGGAGCCGAATTCGTACGAAGACATCACTACCTACAACAACTTCTATGAGTTTGGACTCGACAAGGGCGACCCAGCGCGCTATTCGCACGAGATGTCCATTGATCCCTGGTCGGTCCGGGTCGAAGGTGAAATGAACAAGCCAGCGGCCGACGTCGCTCTGGACGATCTATTGCGGCCGCACACACTGGAGGAACGTATCTATAGGCTCCGGTGTGTGGAGGCCTGGTCGATGGTGGTGCCATGGGTGGGTTTCCCGCTGGGAGACCTAATCAAGCGGTTCGAACCGACTTCGAAGGCGAAGTTCGTCAAGTTTGAGACCCTGCATCGTCCGAGTGAGATGCGTGGACAGCGTGGGCGGTCGCTTGAGTGGCCGTACGTTGAGGGGCTGCGCATGGATGAGGCGATGCACCCGCTGGCGATTTTGGCGGTCGGGATGTACGGCAAGACGCTGCTCAACCAACAGGGAGCGCCGTTGCGGCTTGTGGTGCCCTGGAAGTATGGCTTTAAGAGCATCAAGTCGATCGTCAAGATGGAATTCGTCGAGGAGCAGCCACGGAACTCTTGGAACGTGGCGATCCCGAACGAGTACGGGTTTTATTCCAATGTGAATCCTGAGGTCGACCATCCGCGATGGAGCCAGGCCAGCGAGCGACGAATCGGCAGCTTCTTCCGGATGCGGACCGCCATGTTCAACGGCTATGCTGATCAGGTGGCCGGCCTCTATGACGGGATGGACCTGGCTCAGAACTACTGAGATCTACTGGCTGAAACCGCGATGTCGGTACGCCGCGTCAAACTCTGCGTATTCGCGGCTTGTCTGATTCCACTTGGTTTGCTGGTCTGGCGTGCGGTCATGGGTGACCTGACTGCCAATCCGATCGAGTACATCACCCATCGTACCGGAGATTGGACGCTTCGGTTCCTGTTGTTGACCCTGGCTGTTACCCCCTTGCGCAAGTTGATGGGTTGGTCGCAGCTGGCCTCGTTCCGGCGCATGCTCGGGCTCTTCGCCTTCTTTTACGCGACGCTCCATTTCAGTACCTATCTTGTGCTTGATTTTTTCTTTGATTTCGAGCTCATCTTGGACGATGTTATTGAGCGCCGCTATGTCACGGCGGGGTTCTTTGGTTTCGTGTCACTCGTCCCCCTAGCCGCGACGTCTACGAAAGCAATGATCCGGCGCCTAGGTGGCGAACGGTGGCGCAGCCTCCACCGACTGGCCTATGTGGCGGCGGTAGCCGGCGTTGTGCATTATTTCTGGTTGGTTAAGATTGATGTCCTGCCGCCGCTGACCTACGCGGTTATCTTGGCGGTATTGCTTGGCTCGCGCGTCTGGTTTCGCTATACGAATCATCGCGTAGGGCGCGCGTCGGCGACCGGTCGGGACCGTGGTGTGCCTACTGATGCCGACCTTGCCGGGTGAGTGCGGATCGACTGCCGAGTCGGAATCTCTGTGGTCACGAAGGAGCGCCCTGTTCGATGCCTACTCCGATTGAAGAGAAGACGATTCTTCGTGCACCCGACTACTCGGTTCGTCAGGTTTCCGGCGGTGCTGTTGCACTCGATCCGGCGCGGCCTCACTGGATCGGCACCGACCACCGGGGGTTGTCGTTGATCGGACGTTTCAATGGTCGTACCCCGTTCGGGCAAGTGGTACGTGAGTATGCGACCGAAACTGGACTCGACGTAACAAAGGCGTGGTTGCACGCAGAGACGTTTGCGCACGACGGTTTACGTCACGGCTTCCTATCAATCGACGGGGCAGCACCTGCCCCGTACCTAGGCCGGGCCGCCTACCTGGACACGGATCGTCTGCAGGAGTTCTGGATCCAGGTCAACGATTTCTGCAACCTGAAATGTGCACACTGTTTGGTATCGTCGGGGCCGGATCGGCAGCAGGGTCTGGCCACCGAACGGATCGCCGATGCTGTCGATCAGGCCGTGGCGTTGGGAGCCGAGCGGCTCTTCTTTACCGGTGGAGAACCTCTGGCGCGGCCAGGCATTCTAGAACTCATCGAGCGGGTCGTGAAGACCCATGGACGTGGCCTGGTGGTGCTCACCAATGGCACGTTGTTCGAGGGTGACCGTCTAAAGCGCCTTGTCCGCGTCAGCGAGGAAGCCGGGAAGGTTGCGTCGGACCAGGTTGCGTTGGGTGACACTACGGCGTTAATGCCTGGTCTCAGAATCCAGGTGAGTCTTGATGGCCCGACCGCGGAAATAAATGATCCCGTTCGCGGGGCGGGCACGTTTCAGCGAATTCTTGATGGTATTGATACGGCGGTAGCTGCTGGCCTGAGGCCCACGGTCAGCGTTTCGATCCTGCGCCACAATCTTGGCGCGTTGGGTGACATCGTCCGACTGGCCCATGAACACGGGGTTCACAACGTTCACCTGCTTTGGCCCCATCGGCGGGGACGCGTGATGGACGGTACGCTGGGCGACTTGCCATCCGCCGAGCAGATCCTTTCCGCCGTGCGGAAGGCCGTGGCTGTCGCTACTGGTGTTGGTGTGTCGATTGACAACATCGAAGAATTTCGGCTTCGACTAGATGGTCGTCCTGGGGTCAAGAACGACCTGTCCGGAGCGGGCTGGAACAGCCTTTGTCTCTACACCGACGGCTGCCTTTATCCATCTGCCTCGATGGCCGGTGTCCCCGAGTTACGGTGTGGGGATCTGGCCGAGCAGAGTCTGGAAACCGTGTGGAAGACCAGCCAGGTCTGTCGAGAACTACGCGAGGCCACCGTCGAACGAAAACCGTTATGCCGTTCCTGTTCGCTCCGTTTCCTGTGCGGCGGCGGCGACGTCGAGCATGGCTACTGGCCGGCCTCGACCGACGGCATGAGCCGGCGAGCGGCCTTCCTGGCGCATGACCCGTACTGCGAGCTCTACAAGGGGCTCGCCGATGACACATTGAGCGATCTGGTGCGCGATGGGACAGCCACGGTACAGGCACGGTCCGGCTACGATCGTCCGGTGGTTATTCGAGGCATGGGTGAGCACGCGCTCTACGATGAAGAGGCGATCGTGCGTACGACGCGTTCAGCATGCGTCCTGTCCGAAGAGCTCCTTGACAAGTCGAGGCTCACAGTGCGCGAGTTTTACGGTGACGCTGCAGAGCGACCGCAGGAGGAATTGTGTTGTCCGGTACAGCCAGCCGCAGAGGACCTCGCGCACATCCCGAAGGAGGTGGTGGAGCGGTTCTATGGGTGCGGTAGCCCGGTGACGGCCGCAGCACTCGCGCCGGGGGAGTCGATGGTGGATTTGGGTTCCGGTGCCGGGATTGACTGTTTCATTGCCGCGAGAAAGGTGGGGCCTGAGGGGCGGATTTACGGCGTCGACATGACTGCTCAGATGCTGTCGGTCGCGCGCGAGTGTCAGCCGAAGGTAGCCGACGCGCTCGGCTACGATGTTGTCGATTTTCGCCAGGGGTTTCTTGAAGAGATTCCGGTTGACGACGGTGCGGTGGACGTCGTGACCTCGAACTGTGTGATTAACCTTTCACTTGATAAACCACGAGTCTTCCGTGAAATTTGGAGGGTACTCAAGGACCATGGGCGGGTCGTCGTGGCCGACATCGTATCCGACGAAGAGGTGCCGCCGAAGATGCGGGGCGACGGGCAATTGTGGGGTGAATGTATCTCTGGGGCTCTGACCGGGGAGGCATTTCTGGCGGGTCTTGAGAAGGCTGGTTTCTATGGCGTGTCTGTTCTCAAGAAAAGCTTTTGGCGAGAGGTGGAGGGCTGCAAGTTCTACTCGCTGACCGTGCGTGGTTACAAATTTGAAAAGAAAGCTGGGTGCCATTTTGTCGGGCAATACGCCATTTATCTCGGACCTCAGAAGGCGGTTGTCGACGAGGAAGGTCACCTCTTCCCGCGTGGAGAAGCGGTAGAGGTCTGCACCGACACCGCCGCCAGGCTCGCGCGTGCACCCTACGCGGGCTCATTTTCACTTATCGATGATCTCGACAATGTTCGCGACAACGTCGTTGAGCCTGAGGGTGACTCGTGTTGTGAACCCGGGTGTTGCGAGAACCCCGGCACCTCATGACTCTGGGTCCAGCAATCCTGCTGACGATAGTGTGCGGAACCTTCTTGGACTGGATGTCATCGAGGGCGTCTAGAAAATTCTCCTGTTCCGCTTTTTCTGATGCCCGGCGAATGTGAAGCGAGTCTCCGGCGGCTCACGTTCTGACAGCTGGCCAGTGACGTAGTCACCGATGGCGGGGCCATGCTTGAATCCGTGTCCTGATCCCGCGCCGACGAGCCATACATTTTCGTGGTCAGGGTGTCGGTCGATTAGAAAGTCACCGTTCCAGCTGTTTGCGTACGGGCAGACGCGGGCTTCGAGTAGGGGGGCTTGTTTGAGCGAGGGAACGCGTCTGGCCAAGATCATGCGCGCCACTTTCAGCGCGTCATCAGAAGCGATCCGCTCGCCGGTATCCGGGTCGATTGGGGGACCATGATGGTCAAGACCAACCTTAAAACCGCGTCCTTCGAGGTCTGGCGAGCCGTAGACCCCGCCGGCGAAATCGATCCAAGCCGGCATGTTTGGCGCAATGAATCGACGATCTCCAGGTTCGGCTCCGAAGAAGAAGACTTCCTGGCGCGTCGGATGTATGCGATCGCCGAGCACAGCTGGAAAGAGTTTGGGTAACCAGGGCCCGCAGGCGAACACGAATGTTCCGGCGCTCAGGCGGTTGCCGTCGCTCGTGTCCAGAGAAACGACCGGCCCGCGGCCGCTGGGTGCGGTGACAGCTGTGACTCGGTAGTCGACGCTCTGTTTTATGGCCTGTCGAACCACCAGTTGCACGGAACGTCTCGCGAGAATGACCCCGGCATCCGGTTCGACCACACCACGGATGATCGGACCGAAGTTGAATTGTGGATAGCGGCGTTCGAGTTCGGGACGGTCTAGTTCTTCAAACGGAACGTGCAAACGGGACAAGATGTCGATGGTCTTATCGATTATTGGTTCATCGGGCCTGGCCATCCACAGCACGCCGGTGCGCACGAATAGTTCCTGTCGCCACTCACGAAACAGTTCCCGCCAGTCGTGAAACGAGCGTTGTGCCCAGCGTGAATAGATCGCTTCAGCTCCGTAACCCATCCGGATGATGCGGCTCGCACCGCTGGAGCTGGATCTAGAACTACCGGTCCCGAACGCGTCGACCAGCGTGACTGAGCGACCGGTCCGGCGAAGTTGGAGGGCGGTCCAGGCGCCGAAGACTCCGGCCCCGACTACGACGACATCAGAAGCACGAGACATCTACAACCGCGTGTTGAATCTGAGAACAAGCGTGTAGAGTAGCATCGATGGCCGTTTGTCGTAACGAGGTCTACCCAGACGCCGTACATCTGCCAGGTTATCTCTCGCTTGCTGAGCAGCGCGTCCTTGCGGATCGATGCCGGACGATCGGCGAGGGGCCGGTGGGGTGGTATGTGCCGACGGTTCGCGGAGGCGGCAAGATGCGGGTCCGGATGGTTTGTCTAGGGCGGCACTGGAACGCTAGGACCTATCGTTATGAGGCCACGCGATGCGATTACGATGGTCGGCCGGCGCCACCGCTTCCAGCGGAACTGACTCAGCTGGCTGTGCGGATGGCCCAGGATGCCGGCATGCAGTTGTCGCCAGATGTTTGTATCCTTAATTACTACGGCACAGGCGGTAAAATGGGTTTACATCAGGATAAGGACGAACGCCCAGAGACACTGGATGCCGGCGTTCCGCTCGTATCGGTGTCCCTTGGTGACACCGCGAAGTTCATCATGGGGGGGGTTACTCGGAAGGAGTCCACGGTGATGGTGCCACTGGCCTCCGGTGATGGATTTGTCTTTGGCGGACGGAGTCGGATGCGGTATCACGGGGTCGCCGCGCTCTTACCCGGCACGGGACCCCCGGAGTTACAGATTGCGGGGCGTTTCAACCTCACATTCAGGCAGGGAGCGGGCTGAGTGGGCGTGGGGTGAGCCACGTCTTCACCGATAGCTCGGAGACCGAAGAGAGATCCAAGGGCCGAAATTCGGGAACAATCGACTTTCGAAGACTGCCAAACAAGTACCCACGAGCCAGTTCGCCCTCTGAAAATGCCATCTCGCAGGAAGGTGCAACCATTTTTTCAAGACCGCAGTTATCGTATGGTCGGCGGGGAGTATAGAGCGAAGCGCCACAGGAGTAATCATGCATAAGGCAATTAAGTATGTTGAGAAGGGCGTCACCCTGGTGGCTGATGCTGGGTTTCGGGCCTTCGACTTTCTGAATCAGTTCAACCAGAGACCTGCGTTTACACCGGCCTGGGCTGATAAGCCGCTGCTAAAGTCGCACGAGAAGGTGAAGCCGCCGTTGGGGTGGCCGCGCGAGACCGATTCGTTGTGCCCGAAGTGTGTGCGTGAGATTCGGCAAGAGATTGTTGACGGCAAGCGGGACTATAAGATTCTCCTGAACGAGAAGGTTGGTGAGATCAAGGCAACCATCATCGAGCGAGACGGCAAGATACTGATGGTGAAGGACTGCCCGCAGCACGGCCACTTCGAAGACGTGATGGCCATGGACACCGAGTTTTTCAAGCATCTCGAAGAGTCGTTTCCCGGCAGCGACATGCAGGCGCACAACGACGAAAAATTGCATAACCACGGTAGTAGCACCATCAAATATGGCCGTGGCTCAGTGTTGACGGTCGACCTCACCAACCGGTGCAACATGATGTGCGACCCTTGTTTCATGGATGCGAACCAGGTCGGGTTTGTCCATGAGCTTGATTGGGACGACATTAAAACACTGCTCGACAATGCCATCTCGATCAAGCCGCGGCGTCAGATGTCGGTGCAGTTCTCTGGAGGCGAGCCGAGCATTTCACCTTACTTCCTTGACGCCATCCGTTATGCGCGGAAGGTTGGCTACAACAGCGTGCAGGCGGCGACTAACGGGATCGAATTTGCCAAGAGCCCGGATTTTGCTCGTGCCGCGGCTGATGCTGGTTTGCGCTATGCGTATTTGCAGTTCGATGGCATCGGGAACGCCGCGAACTCGCACCGACTTGTCGGCAACTTGTTTGACGTGAAGCTGAGGGCCATCGAGAATCTGCACAGTGCTGGCGTCGACATCGTGCCGGTCATCACGATTCTCAATGGCATCAACAACGAGCAGGTAGGTCGTGTCGTGCAGTTTGCGCTCGACAATCCAAAAAAGATCAACTTCCTGTCATTCCAACCGGTGTCTTTCACCGGTCGCGACGAGGAAATCACTGACGAGCGTCGTCACGCGCAGCGGTACACGTTGTCGCACCTGGCCCACGATGTGAAGAACCAGACTGGCATAGGTGAGCCGATACGTGATTGGTTTCCGATCTCGTTTATGGGTACTTTCACCGATTCTGCCGATTACATGCACGGACCGCAGGCCGACTGGGGGCAGCTAAACTGTGGCTGCCATCCGAACTGCGGTATCGGAATGGCGGTAATGATTGACAAGGAGACCAAGGAATCGGTGCCGGTGACCGCGTTTCTCAAGGCGGAGCGACTGGCGAAGGATCTTGGGCGGGTCAATGATGGAGGGCGCAGCCGGAAAGTATCTACGGTAGGTATGGCCTTGGCGCTCATACGTAACTACGACCCGTTTAAGTCCCCGACCCACTTCAAGCTGTGGGACCTCGTCCAGAAGTTCGACAAAACGTTCGGCGCATCCGGGAAAGACTACGGCAAGGTGACCGGAGACCGGACCCAGGACGATATTACTAAGCGCCGTGGGGACCGTTGGAACTTCCTGTTTATTGCCGGTATGTGGTTTCAGGATCTCTTCAACTACGATTTTCGTCGCACTGAGCGATGCATCATTCCATATGCGACTCAGGAGGGCGAGATTTCCTTTTGTGCCTACAACACTGGCGTGGGGTGGCGGAATATCATCGAGAAGATGCATATGACGGCCACGCTTACCAAGTGGTATGACGAACATGGCCGCCACGAAATTTTCGCTGGTGGCAACGATGTCGACATGAAGAGTAAGGACCACAGCTTGGTGCTCGACCCTGACGCGGTTGCGGCTGGGCTTCAGACGGACCTAGATGAACAAGGTGTCGCTAAGAACGCCAGGCAGGAGAAGATCGAAGCCCGCGATAAGATGAAGGAACAGGCTGAAAACGATCGGATGGCGGCCCTGTACCGGCAGCACATCCTAAAGGAGGAGGCTCCGGCCCAGGGCGAAGTCATGCAGATTCAGGGACTCGGCGGCAAGAGGAAGGACGAGTCCGTCGGCGTAGGTTAGGCCGGTCCGTTCTCGAGGTGCCGTGTTTGTGCGGGAACTCGAGAGAGCCGGTCGCTCTTGGCCTGTTCGAGCGCCGCTGGGCACTAGGCTTTCGCGACTATCACCGCGTCGAGGCCGATGAGTCCCTGACCAGCGGGCAGCGCCACGACCGGGTTCAACTCAGCGCTTTCGAGTTGGCCGCTGTGCTGGGCGGCGAAGCGCGACAGCGCAGCCAGCGCTGAGGCGAGCGCGTCGAGGTCACATCTAGGGAGCCCTCGCGCGCCGTCAAGCACCCCGAATCCCTGCAGTTCCCGCATCATCCGGTGGGCTTCTTCTTCGTCGAACGGGGCCACCCGAAAGCTCACGTCATTAAGTGTCTCGACGAAGATACCGCCGAGCCCGAACATCACTACTGGCCCAAAGGTCGGATCGTCCTGCACGCCGAAAATTGTCTCGACTCCTCCCGTTACCATCGGAGACACCAGCACACCTTCGAGTCGGGCCTCCGGATGGGCCATCTTGGTTCTGCCGGTGACGGCTACGAAGGCGCTCCTTACGTCGGTTGTGGTGTTGAGCGCCAATTCGACACCGCCGAACTCCGTCTTGTGTACGATGTCCGGCGAGGCGATCTTGAGGGCTACCGGTAACCCCAGTTCAATCGCCGCCGCGACGGCCTCGTCGGCGGTGACACACACGCGCTCGTTGACCACCGGAAGACCAGCGTCGGACAGTAGCCTCTTCGCGACGACCTCGCTAATCGGAGATGGTGGTAGATGTGTCTCGGACTGCCCAGCGATAGTCATCGAGGGTGCCCGCCGCGCGAATGCTTCACTGAACCTGGACAATGCGTCCACCGCGCGGACGGCGCGAGTCGGGTCCTCGAAGACCGGGCAACCGGACTCTTCGTAACGGCTGACGACCTCCTTGGGGCCGACGATCGACAAGATCAGTAGGCAACTGGGGTGGGCCTCTTTCGCCAGGCGCAGGGTCTCGCTGATAGGGTCGACCATGGTCTTGGCTGCGCCGACGAAGGTGAAGAACGCAACGATGGAATCGTAGGTCTCTTCTTCCAACATGACCTCGAGATTGGCACCTACGAGTTCAGGGTTGTTGAAGGCCTGAGCGGTGATGTCGACCGGATTCCGAGGGGAGGCAAACGGTAGCAGAGTCTTGAGTCTGGTCTGGGCTACGGCGCTCATCGGGGTTACCTCAAGCCCGCGTTCGACCGCTTCGTCGGCCATCTGGACGCCAACTCCACCGGAGATGCTCATCAGCCCAATCCGCCGGCTAGCAGGCAAGATGCCGAACGAGGCGGCGTAGGCGACGTCCAGCATCTCCTCAGTGTCCCGAGCTCGATAGACACCGAACTGCCGGAAGACACCGTCGTACACGGCATCGGTTCCAGCCAGCGATGCCGTATGCGAACGGACCGCGGCCGCGCCGACCCCAGTGCGTCCGACTTTCTGGAAAATCACCGGTTTGCCTTGCTGGTGGGCTAGAACGAGCGCTGCAAAGAATCGGTCCCGGTCGCTGATACCTTCCGCGTAAGCCACGATCACTGAG
>DQEK01000092.1:12161-16489 GCA_003533545.1 Acidobacteriota bacterium
CCTTCCGCGTAAGCCACGATGACCGAGACCCCGGCCTGCTGAGCAAGCCAGCCGATGGTTTCGGCGACATCGACGTCACACTCATTGCCGGTCGTGAGCCAGAACCGGATTCCGATGCCCCGGAGTGTTGCAAGCAGTGACAGGTGACTGCCATACGCGCCGCTTTGACTGACTAGGCCCACGGTGCCGGGCTTTGGCCAACCGGCTTCAATGGTCGAGGTGAATGTTCCAAAAAAACCGTGCTCGGCGTTGTAGACTCCGAGGCAGTTAGGCCCGACGATACGCATGCCGGACGAATGAGCAATGTTCGAAAGCGCTGCTTGTTGTTGCCGGCCGCTCTCTCCCATTTCAGCAAACCCAGCGCTGAAGATTACCGCTGCTTTCACGCCGGCGGCGGCGCATGCCTCAGCCGTTTCAACCACCGATGCTGCCGGTACTGCGATGATGGCGGTATCAACCGGTTCTGGCACGTCGGTGATGTTGTCGAACGCGGGGAGGCCCTGAACCAATTCTCTGTTCGGGTTAATCGGGTAAATGCGACCAGCGAAACCAGCGTCTCGCGTGTAGCGTAGCGGGCGCCCACCGATCCGAGCAGGATTGTTCGAGGCGCCAATGATGGCGAGCGATGTCGGGTGAAACAGGGGAGAGAGGGTATCGCTCCGGTCAACAGTCATTTCGAATGGGAACTCCTGAGTCGACGGTTCCGACAAAACACTAGATTGTAGCGAAACTGGCCCAGGCCGGCCGTTGGTGGGGCGTCCCGCCGTCGCCGACACGACCGCGAAAACCGTTCAATGTTTTGTTGAGAGGTTTGTTGTCGAGGTCAGCTGGAACTACCCATTGGTTAGCGCTGGCCCGAGACGGATCTCACTCGTTGCGCGACGCCGCACTGGGTCTGGAAGCTTCACGTCCGGTGGTTCTAGCCACCGCGGGTGTGCATTTCGAGATGTGGTTCGCCTTGAAGGGTCTCCACCGAAATGAGCGTTGATCGATCTGAGGAGGCCAGTCGATCCTCGGCGCCACGGTCGTCCCTGGCCAGCCAGTCGGCACTAATCAGATCCCTCAGTTCAGCTTGGTTTGCGTCCGCCCGTAGCGGTCCCCTGAGATCGGTGCCCGTAGGGGCATAGAGGCAGC
This sequence comes from Acidobacteriota bacterium, assembly GCA_003533545.1. Lineage (GTDB taxonomy): Bacteria > Acidobacteriota > Vicinamibacteria > Vicinamibacterales > UBA8438 > DQEK01. The sequence goes on from DQEK01000092.1 coordinate 13,296, forward strand.
GGTACCAGAGTCCGTCAGCGGTTAACCGGCTTCGGTCGCATTGACCACAGAACGGCTGAGTGGTTGACGAAATGATGCCAAAGACCGTGCCGTCCGGCAGTGTGAAGCGGTCGGCCGGGGCCGCCGTGCGCTCCTCGAGTGGCAGGATCGGCCCATAGTAACTCGCCAGCTGACGCAGTATCTCTTCGCGAGACAGGACGTCCCGCATCGACCATTGGGTCGCGCCACCGACATCCATGTACTCGATAAATCTGACCTCAACTCCCAGTGCGCGTCCGTGCTCCAGTATGGGAACCAACTCGTCATCGTTCATGCCGCGGATCACGACGGTGTCGATTTTGACGCTGTCAAATCCGGCGCTGGCGGCGCATTCCAGACCATGCAGGACGGTGGAGAGGTTGTCGAATCGAGTCAGCGCCAGAAAACGATCGTTTTTCAACGTGTCAAGGCTTACGGTGATGCGGGGCAAGCCTGCCGCCCGGAGGGCGCCGACCTGCTCGGCTAGCAGGACACCGTTCGTTGTGAGCGCGAGGTCTGTGAGTGCCGGTTTTTCGGCCAGGAGCGCGATCAGGTCAGGGAGGTTCTTACGGAGCAGAGGTTCGCCGCCTGTCAAACGAACCTTGGACGTGCCGAGGCTGACAAAGACGTCGACTAGCCTCTCGATTTCCTCGAACGTCAAGATGTTGGTGCGTGGCAGCCACACGTAGTCCCGCTCTGGCATGCAGTAATGACAGCGCAGATTACATCGGTCGGTCACTGACACCCGCAGGTTGGCCAGCGGTCGGCGAAAGCGGTCGAGAACCCCCACTCGGCACATTATGTCACTGCGCGAGCCGCTTTGAGGCCGACTGGTGATCGGGCAACCGGGTTCCAAGGTGTGTTAGGCGTATAATTTACGCAGATGCTTCGGTCCCACCGCGCCGGTTTCCCTCAAGTGGCTCCTACGGCGTTTGTAGACGAAAGCGCGCAAGTCATCGGCGACGTCGAGATCGGCGAGGATAGTAGTATCTGGATGAACGTCGTGATTCGCGGCGATGTCAACCGTATTCGCGTTGGCGCACGGACGAACATCCAAGATGGTTGCGTGGTGCATGTGCAGCGGGAGACTCACCCGACTCTGGTTGGCGACGAAGTTACTGTCGGGCATGGAGCGTTGCTGCACGGTTGCATCATAGAGCATCGTTGCCTAATTGGCATGGGCTCGATCGTTCTTAACGGAGCGGTGGTCGGTACGGGGTCGATCGTGGCTGCCGGCACGCTTTTGGCCGAGGGAACGGCGGTTCCACCTGGGTCGCTGGTGATGGGCAACCCCGGACGGGTGCGGCGTCAGACCACGGACGACGAGATAGCGTCGATTAAGCAGTACGCGGAGAATTACGTTGGCTACAAATGCGAGTTCGAGGCAGGGGCGCGTTAGTTCGAACACTCCGCATCCGGACACACTCGGACAATCACGACCGGTGGCCCTTTCGGTGGAATGGCCGCCGCAACGCAGAGAACAAAGCGTGTGATTCACGGTATTCGTGGTACTCGTGACATTCTTCCTCTCGAGGTCGACCGTTGGCGACGTGTCGAGCGTGTGGCTCGGTCGGTCTGTGACCGGTATGGCTACGCCGAGGTGCGTACGCCGGTGATCGAGCGCGAGGAACTGTTTGCCAAAGGTACGGGCGAGTCGACCGACATCGTGCAAAAAGAGATGTACGTCTTTACCGACAAGGGTGGGGAGCGAGTCACACTCCGACCAGAGGCAACGCCCAGCATGGTTCGCGCGTTTGTTGAACATGGGCTCGAGCAGGCGCTGCCGTTTGCGAAAATTTATAGCCTGGGGCCGATGTTTCGCTATGAGCGTCCGCAGAAAGGGCGATATCGCCAGTTCCACCAACTGGACGTTGAGGTTTTCGGTATTAGCGATCCGGCGATCGATGGAGAAGTGATCGAGATGGCCGCGGCCTTCATCGCCGAGCTTGGTATACAGACAGCTGAGCTTGTCATTAACTCAGTCGGGTGCACAGGCTGTCGGCCACGCTTTAGCCAAGCGCTGCTCGATGCATTGGGGAAGACAGTTCAGGATCTTTGTGGGGACTGTCAGCGGCGGGTCAAAACAAACCCGCTTCGTATCTTCGATTGCAAGGTGCAGGCGGATCAGCCGATCATCGAAGAGCTACCGCACTCGGAAGACTTCCTCTGCGATCCATGCCGTGAACATTTCGCCGAGGTCCGGCGGCATCTGGAGGCCTACGGGTTGCAGCACCGGGTGTCACACCGGCTGGTCCGAGGTCTCGATTACTACACAAGAACCACGTTTGAAGTGCTTGGGGGGGAGGTGGGCGCTCAGAACGCGCTGCTTGGCGGTGGACGGTACGACCATCTGGTGAAACATCTGGGCGGTCCGGACCGGCCGGGAATCGGTTTTGCTGCCGGGCTTGAGCGCCTTGTGCTGGCATTGCCCGAGGAGACCCGGGAGGGCAATGTTGTCGATGCGTTTGTCGTGGCGATGGGCGAGGCTAGTTGGACTGCAGCCCGACTGTTGGCGCGTGATCTGCGGCGAGCCGGTCTGATCGTGTTGATCGATTATGAGGGTCGATCGTCGAAGTCCCAAATGAAACGTGCCAACCGTAGCCGGGCTCGTTGGATGCTGATTCTCGGTGAAGACGAGCTGGCCCGTGAACAGGTGACCGTTAAGGAAATGGCAACGAGTCAGCAGCACGCCGTAGGTCGGGACATTGTAGCGACTGAACTGCTGAAGTTACGCGCCCGCCAGACCTAATGAGTGCTGGCTAGGTGTCGTTAGACCGTCGGACGTTGTGCTGGCGACCCATATTGCTCTGTTGGCTATGTCAAGATGCCGAATTGCTGCACGAACGGATTGAGTTTTGTCTGAACGAACACACACCTGCGGTGGTCTTCGTGCCTCCGACATGGGGACTGAAGCCACCCTCATGGGCTGGGTACATCGCGTACGGGACCTCGGGTCACTTATTTTTGTCGACATCCGTGACCGTTACGGTCTAACCCAAGTTGTCGCGCGCGACGACGAGAACCTGCTGGCGCGGACGAAGCGCCTAAAGCCCGAGTTCGTGGTCGAAGTCAGTGGTAACGTTGAGCGCCGCTCAGAAGACACTTTGAATCCGAAAATTTCGACTGGAGAGGTCGAGGTGGCGATTCGAGAAATCAGGGTGCTGAGCGAGGCCAAG
>DQEK01000205.1:0-2866 GCA_003533545.1 Acidobacteriota bacterium
CAACAGGATAGTGTGGCTCGTGAACTTCTTGAGGGCATTGTGCGTGACCGGTCGTTTACTCCAGAATCCTGGAAAGAGCTGCGGTCGTTGCTGACTACACACCGGGTGCTGGACCGAGTCTACGAACGTGCCGTTGGCTTTGCGGAGGCGGCGAAGCGACAACTGAGTGGTCTCCCTCCGTCTCCCGAAATTGATGCGTTGATGGCGTTGCCTGATTACGTGCTCTCCCGCGCCTTCTAAACACAAGGTTTCATCGGCATCTGAGCCATCTGCGGTGCCCTCAGAGCAAATCATCAAGACGGTAGCCGACCTCCGGGCTACGATCCGTCATCACGAAGAGCGGTATTACGTTCTTCATGACCCTGAAATTTCCGATGCTGAATTCGATCAGTTGTTGCATCAGCTGACGATGCTTGAGACCGCATACCCTGAGCTCGTCACGACTCACTCGCCGACCCAACGGGTCTCCGGCCGTCCGGTTGAGGGATTTTCTAGCGTTGATCACGTTGTGCCGATGCTGAGTCTCGACAATGCCTATGACGAGGCACAGCTTGAGGCATTCGACGACCGTGTACATAAGGTGCTGGGGCTCGGACAGGACGATTTGGTTGTGTACGTGGCCGAGTTGAAAGTCGATGGGCTTAGCATCGCACTACGCTACCGTGACGGCGTTCTACAACGTGGCGTGACGCGTGGAGACGGCATTCGTGGCGATGACGTCACCTCCAATGTGAGGGCCATTCGCAGCATTCCGCTCGGCTTGAAGACCGCCGTCCCCGGTGACGTCGAGGTTCGCGGCGAGATCTTCTTACCGAGGGGTGCCTTCGACCGAATAAATACCGAACGGCGAGACGCCGGAGAGCCTCCGTTCGCGAATCCTCGGAACGCTGCCGCTGGCACGATGCGGGCGCTGGATCCGGAACTGGTGTTACGTCGAGGCCTCGGTGCGTTTCTGTATCAACTGGTCGAGTCGAGTGACGAGGTCGCAACCGATTCTAGTGCGATCACGTCGGGTGGGCACGGAGCGGCTCTCGACCAGCTTGTCGACTGGGGCCTTCCGGTCGAATCGCACAGGAGGCGGTGTGAAGGCATTGGCGAGGTGCTGGCCTACTGCCGTCGTTGGGCCGACGAGCGCCGAGCGCTGCCATTCGACACCGACGGTGTCGTGGTAAAGGTCGATAGCTTCTCTGACCGCGTGAGGCTCGGTCAGACCGCAAAATTTCCACGCTGGGCCATAGCTTTCAAATTCGCTGCCGAGCAGGCCACGACTCGCCTGTTACGCATTGAGGTCAACGTCGGACGTACGGGGGCGGTGACTCCATACGCTGTTCTGGAACCAGTGCAGTTGGCTGGGACGACGGTACAGATGGCGACCCTACACAACGCAAACGACGTCATCCGGAAAGATATCCGCGTTGGCGATTACGTGCTCGTTGAGAAGGGGGGAGACATCATCCCGAAGGTGGTGAAGCCGATACTCGGTCGGCGTCCGAAGGGCGATGCTGCACCTGTGCCGTTCGTCATGCCGAGCTCTTGCCCGGAGTGTGACACTTTGTTGGAGCGGAGCGACAAGGAGGTGGTTTGGCGTTGTCCTAACGAAGGGTGCGCGGCCAAGAACCGTTGCGGTTTGTTGCACTTCGCGGGTCGTCGGGCCATGAACATCGAGGGGCTGGGTGAGTCTCTCGTCAATCAGCTGATCGATACCGGGCTGGTACGGGATGTTGCCGATATTTATGGATTGACCGTTGACGCACTCAGTGGACTCGAGCGGATGGCGAGGAAATCAGCGACGAACCTGGTGGCTGAGATCGAGAACAGTAAGGATCGAGATTTTGCTCAACTGTTGTTTGGTCTGGGGGTACGTCACGTTGGTGAAGGGGTGGCTGACCTGCTAGCTCGTCGGTTCAACGGCTTGGATGGGTTGCTTAACGCATCGCTTGAGGAGATCGAGGCGGTCGATGGAGTTGGACCGGTCGTGGCAGCCTCGGTGCGGACGTTTCTCGACAAAGAACAGAACCGCCGCTTGCTCGCTCGGTTGCGCCGATTTGGAGTCCGGATGGACAGCGACCTTGCGCGCGCGGGAGCCTTGCCACAGACCTTGGCGGGCCGGACGTTCGTGATCACTGGGGTTCTCACCTCGATGTCAAGGGAGGACGCCAAGGCGGCAATTGAGGCGCGGGGCGGTAAGGTGAGTGGGTCAGTGAGTAAAAGGACGAGCGCCGTTGTGGTCGGTACCGATGCTGGTTCGAAACTTGCGAAAGCTAGGGGTCTTGGAATCGAGACGGTCGACGAGCAAGAATTTCGTGAGCTCATTAATGACTAGCGCTGCCGGCCCGGCAGGAGCGAACCACTGAACGACTACAGGCGACAATGAGAACGTGGCAACAATGAACGGGCGGATTTTGGTCATCGACGACGATGAAGGTGTACGCGACGCGCTCAAGATGACCTTGGAGTACGAAGGTTATGAGTGCGTACTCGCTCGGAGTGGGCTGGAGGGGCTTGATCAAGTGACTCGGGAGAGCCCGGATGTCGTATTTCTGGACATCAAGATGCCCGGCATGGACGGGCTGGAAGCACTCAAGCGAATTAAGGATGTCGATGAGACTGTCGAGGTCGTCATCATTTCCGGTCACGGCACGATGGAAACTGGTCGTGATGCGACCAAGGCAGGTGCCTTCCACTGTCTAAGTAAACCGTTGGAGACCGAGGACGTCCTCCTAAATACCCGCAACGCTCTGGAGAAGAGACGACTCAAAACAGAGATTCGTTCTTATCGTGAACTGGCGGAGATTCAGCATGAGATGGTCGGGGACAGCCCGATGCTCAGGGAAGTCACTGAGGCGATTGGTCGGGCGGCGCCGAC
>DQEK01000205.1:3265-6774 GCA_003533545.1 Acidobacteriota bacterium
CGTCGCGGTCGAGAGCGGTTTGTTCAAGTCAATTGCGCGGCACTGCCAGAGGAGTTAATCGAGTCTGAGTTGTTCGGGCACGAGCGAGGAGCGTTCACCGGTGCAACTCAGAAGCAGATCGGTAAGTTCGAGCAGGCAGATCGCGGCACGATTTTCCTCGATGAGGTCGGAGACATGAGTCTTCGGACGCAGGCGAAAGTATTGCGCGTGTTACAGGAAGGGGAGGTCGAGCGACTCGGGTCGGCACGGACGATCGAGATCGATGCGCGAGTCATCGCGGCGACCAACCGGAATTTGGAGGAAGCGATTGACAGTGCGGTATTTCGCGAGGACCTCTATTTTCGGCTTAGCGTAATTCCGATTCGAGTGCCTCCGTTACGCGATCGGAACGAGGATATTCCACGTCTCGTGGAACACTTTGCGACACTGTTTTGTAAGGAGAACAACTTTAAACCGAAACACTTTACGTCCTCTGCGCTTGATCTGATGTCGAACGAGCGTTGGCGAGGTAACGTGCGTGAGCTTCGGAATACCGTAGAACGTCTGATGGCGATGACCGACGGAAAAACGATCGACGTGGCCGAGGTCCGCGGCGTGTTGCGGCGTGAGCCGCGGAGCGGCTCGGCCGCCGAGGAAGCAGGTCGAACCGGCACCTTGCGCGAGTTCAAGGAGTTGGCTGAACGTGAGTTTTTGGTGTCCAAGTTGCGCGAACACGGCTGGAATATTTCGAAGACTGCAGGGATGATTGATACCCCGCGCAGCAACATGTACAAGAAAATGGAGCACTACCGAATCAGCCAGGATGCGGATGGGTAGGCCCAGCGTTCTTTGACAATCCGCCGCAGAGGGATAGACGACCGCCGCACAATGGGCCGCATCGCGACTCGTTATGGGGAGGAAAGTCCGAACTCCAGAGAGCAGTGCGCCGGGTAACTCCCGGTCAGGGTGACCTGAAGGAAAGTGGCACAGAAAAGATACCGCCCAGTCCGGCCCGTCAGGGCGGGGCTGGGTAAGGGTGAAATGGTGCGGTAAGAGCGCACCGCGTTCACTGTGAGGTGAATGGCAGGCTAAACCCCGCACGGAGCAAGACCAAATAGAGAGGCGTTATAGGGCTGCTCGTCCGAAGCCTCCGGGTAGGTCGCTTGATCTCGCCAGTGATGGTGAGGCTAGAGGAATGGTCGTCACCTGGAACGTACTTTCGGTGCGGAACCAGACACAGAATTCGGCTTATCATCCCTCTGCGGCGGTCTTTTCGAGAATGGTTCGTTAGTCCAGAGAACGAGTATCGCGGGGTGTGCAAGCTGTACCTGTCTGAACGGAGGGCTGAAGGGAATCGCATGGCACGGTACCTGAAGGTTGGAGTGGCGGCAACGGTGGTTGCATTGGGGGTGGTGGTTGCGTTCACCGCGCAGCCCGGTCGGCTTGGAGTGGGTTCCGGTGAGTCACTCACCGTCGAAGATTACACACCGAGGTCGACGTTGGTGGTGGCCGAACATCTAGTACCGAGAGCCAAGTTTCCTGTAATCGATGTGCACAGTCATCATCGGCCAGGGGTGCGCGGGGAGAGGTGGGACACGATTGTCGGAGAGATGGACCAACTGAATCTGCAGGTGCTGGTGAATTTGAGCGGTGGGTCTGGCGAGACTCTGGCGCGTAGTGTTCAGGCCATCGAATCTAGTGATCACCCTAACCGTATGGTGTTTTTCGCCAACCTCGATTTTAGCGACGGCGTTACGCCCGGTTTCGGTGTTCGAGCTGCTGCGCAGCTCGAACGGGATGTTGCTGCGGGCGCAGTTGGTTTGAAGGTATTCAAGAATTTTGGATTGACGGTGCGCGATGGGGCTGGGCGACGGGTACAGGTTGATAACCCCGAACTCGATCTCGTTTGGCAGATGTGTGCGCGGCTAGACATTCCTGTTTTGATCCATACCGGTGAGCCGAGCGAGTTTTTTGAGCCGGTCGACCGACACAATGAGAGGTGGCTTGAGCTGATGCTGCGACCGGGTCGCCGACTACCAGCGGACCGCAATCCGACTTTTGAGGCGATTATGGGGGAACGCGATCGGTTGTTCACCCGTCATCCAGATACGCGCTTCATTGCAGCGCACATGGGCTGGCATGCCAACGACCTCGGCCGGCTCGGCGCTATGCTCGATCGCATGCCGAATGTCGTCGTAGGCACTGGCGCCGTTCTCTACGAGTTCGGACGTCAGCCACGTGCCGCCAGGTCGTTCTTCGACAAGTATGCCGACCGCGTGCTGTTCGGTAAGGATTCATACGTTCCCGACGAGTTTCCTTACTACTGGCGGACTTTCGAGACCGAGGACGAGTACTTTGACTACTACCGTCGTTACCATGCGTTTTGGAAACTCTACGGCCTGGGATTATCGGACGAGGTGCTACGAAAGGTCTACCACGAGAACGCGTTGCGGGTGGTTCCAGGAATTTCCCCCGTCGGGTTTCTAACGGACTGAACGGCAAACCCATGGCCAGCTATTTGGTGACCGGAGGCGCTGGTTTCATTGGGTCTCACGTTGTCGAGGCACTTGTGGCTCGTGGCGAACGGGTCCGGGTTGTCGATAATCTCTCGACCGGGCGTAGCGAAAATCTTGTGCATATCGACGGGGTCGATCTCGTGATAGGCGACCTGGCTGATCCCGCCGTTGCTAATGGTGCGGTTGAGGGCGTCGATTACGTGGTCCATCTTGCCGCGCTTCCGTCCGTTCCGGGTTCAATCAAAGACCCTCTTGCCTGGAACCATGCCAATGTCACTGCGACGTTGAGCCTGTTGGTCGCCGCACAGCGCTGCGCGGTCAAGAGGTTCGTATTTGCGAGCTCGTCATCTGTCTACGGGAATGTGGCCACGCTACCGGTGACCGAGGACATGTTGCCTGAGCCGATATCCCCGTATGCGCTACAGAAGCTGACCGGTGAACGGTACCTGCGACTGTTCTACGACTTACACGGGTTGGAGACGGTGTCCGTACGCTATTTCAATGTGTTCGGTCCCCGCCAGGATCCGGCGTCAGCGTATTCCGGCGTGATCTCGCTCTTTGCGCGATGCCTTATCGAAGAACGTGCCCCGACCATCCACGGTGATGGTGAGCAGACGCGCGACTTCACCTATGTGGGTAACGTGGTGGATGGTACGTTGCGCGCGTGTGTCGCGCCTGGGGCTGCTGGACAGGTATGCAACGTATCCTGCGGTGGACGAGTCTCACTGAACGCCCTGTTCCGAACCATGCGCGCGATGACGGAGAGCCGCGTGGAGCCAGAGTATACGGAACCACGAGTCGGCGATGTGCGCGATTCATACGCCGACATCACCAGAGCCAGGGAGCTGCTCGGGTACGAACCGGCAGTGTTCCTTGAAGAAGGGCTTGAAACCACAATAGCTTGGTGCCGCCTTCGAGCCAGTTAGCTAGGTTGGTCGATGCTTCCGTCTAGTGACTTGCCTGCGTGATCTCGTACGACGAGAATCGTGCCGCGTACCGCATGGACAACGATGG
>DQEK01000205.1:7181-8773 GCA_003533545.1 Acidobacteriota bacterium
CGCTCGGTGCGAGTGGCTCGACCGCGACGCCGGGCAATCCTACGAGCCGCTCGATGACCGAACCTGGATCCGATTCGTAGGCCGACCGCAACCACGGGTAAAGTGCCGCGTCTTTGAGGACCCAGATAAGGACCAAGCTCACAGCGGCCCATCCGGGGAGAGAGGTCCAGCGGAAGAGGAGCCCGATGGCTGCCGCAGCAACCAGCAGCCCTGGAATCTGGTACAGCGCGTATCGCCGGAGCGCTGAGTCGAAGGCCGGAAGTTTAGTCACGATTATTTCAATCATCTTACTCGTAGCTTCCCGGCACCGTTCCGTCGTCCAGATTTGAGCCCCTGGCGAATCCGGGCTGGGACGAACGATAACCTGTGCGGCACCGAACGCATTGTGCCGCCCGGAGAGGGCGGTGGCCTCTGGAACGTTCGAAGGTGCCACTGCCTAGAGAGGGTTCACTGAACTCGTGGCCCAGGCGCGCCACCGGTCGTGCCGCTGCTCGACAGCGAGTTTGATTCCGAAACAGTCTGTCAGTCGTGCGCTCGTCAGGACGTCCTGGATTGGCCCTGACGCGCTAACCCGCCCGTTTGCGAGTAGCAGGGCGTGCGTGAAGCCAGGAGGAACTTCGTCGACATGGTGGGTTACGACGATGAGTGACGGTGCGTCAGAATCTTGCGCCAAGCCGCTTAGAGTCTGGATGAGTTGTTCGCGTCCAGGTAGGTCAAGCCCTGCTGTGGGCTCGTCTAGGACCAAAAGGTCGGGGTCGGTCATTAGGGCTCGTGCTACCAGGATTCGCTGCCGTTCGCCCGAGGAGACGGTGCCGAATCGTTGTGCCGAGTGGTCTTGGCAGCCGACTCGCCTGAGGCACGCCCGAGCTTGTTCCCAGTCGGCCTCTTCATAGGTGTGCCACCAGTGGGCGAGCGCAGCATGTTTGCCCGCGACCACCACCTGTTCCGACGTCATATTCGGGCGAATCATCGTGGCGAGTGCCGCGCTGGTGACGCCAATCCTCAGTCGGAGCGCGCGCGTGTCTACACGGCCAAGTCGACCGCCCAGGACCGAGACCGAACCTGAGGAAGGATGCACATAGAGAGCGACAATCTGGCAGAGCGAACTTTTGCCGCTACCATTGGGCCCGAGCACAACCCAGCGCTCACCGCGGCGTACGTGCCAGTCGACACCATCTAGGATGGTTGTGTTGTCGCGTACGAGTCGCACCTCAGACAGCTTCAGCACGTCAGCGTTGAAAACGGGCCGAGTCACCGGTCCCGCCCGTCGAAGGAAGTCGGGAGGCAGAGTCGAACTCCGTAGTTCTGTGGTCGACTGGTACCGGTCCCGGTGATGATGGCCGTCCGGGTAGTTCGACCCCAGCTGGGGCATGGGGCGAAGCTGCTGATGGCGTAGTTTGAAGCCAGCATTGGGGTTTTTCGGCGGGTTCTTAGGACTCCTTGATGGCAGTAATGAGGTCGAGTACAGCCTGTTTCCCGTCAGCGAATAACATCAGCGTGTTGTCTGCGGCGAAGAGCGGGTTAGGGATGCCAGCGAAACCAGGGGAGAGGCTCCGTTTGACCACCACGACCGTCCGGGACCTGTCGACGTC
>DQEK01000303.1:0-5465 GCA_003533545.1 Acidobacteriota bacterium
GGCGCGTCCTTCGCCGCCCAGCGGCGGCAGGTCTAGGTCCCTCAACATCGGGTGGTTACGGAGTCGGTCACCGTCGCCGTTTGGCTGCATCCAGGCGTGCTCGCCCGCGTTCAGGTTGATTGCGGTTATTCGCGAATACGGGGGTTTGAACAACGGCAACCCCTGAGGCAGGCCTGGTTGTGTGCCACTGCCGAAATCGCTTTGGGTGAAGCGAAGGTTTCCGCCTTCTGTCGGGTCTGGGGTGTAGTACTTCAGCACTGAGAAGCGGTTCGACGACGGCACGTACAGAAGTCCAGTGTCCGGGTCGACCGCTGAGCCGCTCCAAGTCGCCGCCCCGCCGATCTGCGGGCGCTGGATAGTCCCTTGCAACCCGCCTTCGACACTCAGCATCGGTGGGGTGAATAGTGGGCCGAGGCGGAAGTTGCGTACCGCGTCGACCGCCATTGCTCGGATCTCCGGAGTGAAGTCGATGAGATCGTCGATGGTGACGCCTTGGTAGTCAAACGGCGGTGGTTTGGTGGGGAATGGTTGGGTTGGCGAGAGCACTTCGCCTTCAAGATCGGTATCGGTCTCGACGGGCCGCTCCTCAATCGGCCAGACCGGGTCGCCGGTCACACGGTCGAACACATACGTGAACGCTTGTTTGCTCACTTGCGCGATCGCTTTTATCCGTCGGCCGTCGACAGTGATGTCGACTAGGCTCGGTGCGGCTGGGAAGTCGTAGTCCCAGACACCGTGGTGCACTGCCTGAAAGTGCCACATCCGCTGTCCCGTCTCGCCGTCGACGGCGACAAGGCTCTCAGCAAAGAGGTTGTCGCCGGGCCGATGTCCGCCGTAGTAATCGCTCGTTGGGGTACCTGTTGGGAGAAAAACGTAACCGGTTTCGTCGTCAGCGCTCATCGGTGGCCAGACATTGACGTTGCCCGAGTAACGCCATGACTCGTTCAGCCACGTATCGGCCCCGAAGTCGTCACCCTCTGGTACCGTTCGGAAAATCCATCGCGTGTCGCCCGTGCGGGCGTCGATGCCTTTGAGCCACCCTGGCGGTGCCTCCTTACGCACGACAAAGTCCGAAATGATCGTCGGGGTAACGACGACGTCACGGATGACGACGGGCGGTGACTTCACTCCCAGCAGGTTGCGCCCTTGGTAGTTGCTCTCACCCCGTGTGGCTCGCGGGATTCCCTCGGTGAGATCGACACGTCCGTTGTCGCCGAAGTCCGGAACCGGGTCGCCTGTGCGGGCGTTGACTGCGTGGAGATACCCTTCGCTGGTACCCCAGAAAATGCGCTCATCGTCGCCGTCAGTCCAGTACGCGACGCCGCGTGAGCCGTACCCGTGAGTCGGTTCCCCGCCGCGATAGACTTCCGGGTCGTGTACCCAGAGGGTCTCGCCGGTTCCGGCGTCAATCGCGGCGACTTGATACATGGCGGTCGATAAATACAGCACGCCGTCGACCATCAATGGGGTTGCCTGCAGTCCCCTGATCGAGACCCCCCGCCGCTGCTCACGCAGCGCTTCGAGGTCCAGTGCTGCGTCCGCTGAGTCCCAGCGCCACGCGATCCGAAGCTCTGCGAAGTTGGATGCGTCAATTTGGTCTAGCGGGGAGTATTTCGTTCCACCGTTGTCCCCTCCATAGCTTCGCCATTCGCCATTTGTTGCACCGTACTGGGCCGCTAGTGGCGCCGTGGAGACGGTGAGCACGCACCAGCAGGTGACGGTGCCGAGGAGACGATTTAAGGTTCCAGGCATGATGTCCTCCGTGGACCGGACGCTTAGGGCAAACGTAATGCTATAAGTTCCGGCACTTCGCCGCCGACCGTCAGAGCGATGTATTGGATTCCGTCTTGGAGGTAGGTCATCGGTGTGCCGATGGCACCCGCCGGGAGGTCAACTGACCCGACGATAGCGCCCGTCGTCTTATTTCGAGCTACCAGCCTGGGACCGCCGTTCGTGCCGCCAGCTGACAGTGCGCTCACGAGTAGGGTTTTAGTGAGCAATGGCCCGCCGTGGCCTTCTCCCCCAAGTGGAGGGAGATCGAGTTCGCGCAGCTGTGGATGATTACGGAGTCGGTCGCCGTCACCGTTGGGTCGCATCCAGGCATGTTCCCCGGCGTTGAGGTTGATCGCCGTCATTCGGGAGTATGGTGGCTTGAACAGCGGTAGGCCCTGTGGCATCTGTGGCTGGACCCCCGCGGCTAGACCCCGGAATGTGTAGCGCAGGTTCCCGCCGTCCTCTGGCGCCGGCGTGTAGTACTTAAGAACGGAAAAGCGATTTTCGGACGGTACGTAGAGAATACCCGTTTCGGGGTCGACTGCCGCTCCGGTCCAACTTGCGCCGCCGCCGACGTGGGGCCGCTGAATGGTGCCCTGCAGCCCACCGTCGTAGCTCAACATCGGTGGCGAGAAAAGCGGTCCCAGGCGGAAGTTTTGGACGGCTTCGACTGCCATCGCTCGGATCTCCGGTGTGAAATCCACAAGGTCGTCAATGCTCGTGCCCTGGTACTCAAATGGCGGTGGTTTCGTTGGGAACGGTTGTGTCGGTGAGAGGGCTTCACCTTCGAGATCGGTGTCGGTCTCAACCGCGCGCTCCTCGATCGGCCAGACCGGTTCCCCAGTCACTCGGTCGAACACGTACGTGAATCCCTGCTTACTTACTTGCGCCAGTGCTCTGATTGGACGACCGTCGACCGTAATGTCGACCAGGTTGGGAGCGGCGGGGAAGTCGTAGTCCCAGACGCCGTGGTGGACCGCCTGGAAATGCCACATGCGTTGCCCAGTCTCAATATCGAGTGCCACAACGCTCTCGGCGAACAAATTGTCCCCAGGTCGGTGCCCACCATAGTAATCGCCCGTCGGCGTGCCAGTGGGGAGGTAGATGTACCCGGTCTCATCGTCAACGCTCAACATGGTCCAGACGTTAGCGTTCCCGGAGTACCGCCACGATTCGTCCAGCCAGCTGTCGACCCCGAAGTCGTCCGCCTGCGGAACGGTATGGAACATCCACTTTGTCTCGCCGGTGCGGGCGTCGACTCCCTTGAGCCACCCTGGCGGTGCTTCTTTACGGATCGCACCGTCGGAGATGATGTTGGGGGTCACGACCACGTCGCGGGCGACGATCGGCGGCGAGGCCACTCCCAGCAAGTTGCGGCCACGGTAGTTGGTGTCGCCGCGGATGGCACGAGGGATGCCTGTCATCAGATCGACCCGACCACCGCTCCCGAAATCAAGTTCCGGCTCACCGGTGGCGGCGTCAAGTGCCAGCAGATAGCCCTCGTTGGTGCCGAAGAAAATCCGTGCATCGTCGCCATCTTGCCAGTAGGCGACGCCTCGTGAGTTGTTGAAGTGGGTTGGGGGCCCGCCGAGATAAGCCTGTGGGTCATGCACCCAGAGGCTCTCGCCGGTGGTGGCGTCCACCGCGGCAACCTGGTGCATGGCGGTGGATAGATACAGGACGCCGTTGACCATCAATGGTGTGGCTTGGAACATTCGGACCTGGACGCGTGATCCCTGCGCCTGGATCGCCTCAGTGTCGAGCGCCCCGTCAGCCGATTGCCAACGCCATGCGAGGCGGAGGTCACTGAAATTCGTTGCGTTTATCTGATCTAACGGCGAGTACTTCGTACTGCCGAGATCACCGCCGTAACTGTGCCATTCGCCGTTGGTGGCGCCGTACTGGGCATGCGCAGCGGTGGGGAGGGCCAGTAGCGCGCAACCCCACAGGGTGAGCAGGAGGCGAGGATATGCATGGTGACGCATCGGTTGCTCCCTTAATCGGTCTCGGCCAAATAGTCCTGAGGCGACAGCGGCCTGCACATCAATCGGGTAACGCGAAGACAAAAAGTCCATTGCCGCCGACGGGTCGCGTTGCTTCCGGAGTCAGCTGCGCAGGCAGCATGCCCCCCCAACTCGCGCCACCCGAACCGGTGGGTATCGCTAGGTACTGTTTGCCGTTAACAGCGTAGGTGATCGGGAACCCCTGAATTGAGGTTGGGAGCTTTGTTGACCACAACGTGTCGCCGGAGCCTACGTCGAATGCGAAGATGTCCCGGTCCCATCCCCCCGCGATCGCGAGCCCGCCCGCGGTAGTCAGCGCCGCACTAGTGATCGGCGTGCGGAAACGGCGCCTCCACTGGACCTCGCCAGTCCGCATGCTCATCGCCAGGAACTCGCCGAGCTGTTCGCCGCTGTCGGGATGGTGGTGGTTCGTGCGACGTACCGGCCCGGTGCCTCCGCCTCCAGCCACCCGGTCGACCGGGCCGAAGACCGCGGTCTCACAGTTCAGATTGATCGGGATGAAAAAGGTTTCCAACTCCGGGTAGTACGACATTGCTCGCCAGCTCTTGAAGCCAGAGGTGCTTGGGCACCAGTACACCTCCTCGCCGATTTCTGGGATGGTGCCCTCAAGGTAGGTCACTTGTCCGGTTTGCGGATCGATGTCGGCCACGGTCTGGTAGCCGAGGTCGTGGGCATTGCGGAATCGGCCGGTCTCCAGAGCCATTTCCCACAGTACCGCGATCTTACCCATGGTGAAGACGGAGCGTCGATCGTCGTAGTCGACGAGCACCCGTTCGAACACTTCGTCCATGTCCAAGGTTTCACCGGGGAGGTGCTGGTAATACCACTTCATCTCGCCGGTGTCGGGATCGAGGGCTAGTGTTGAATTGGTGTAAAGTGCGTCACCGTCTGTCCCACGAACGGCTCTGGCCCAAGGTTTGGCCTGCGACGTACCGTGGAACAAGGTCCGGGAAACTGGGTCGTAGCTGCCGGGAATCCACGAGTCGCTGCCGGCGCGAAACATCGGTGGCAGGTCGCCCCAGGAATCGCCACCGCGCTGTCCTGGCAACGCAATGGTCGAGGTCCGCCACAGCTCTTCGCCGCTACGTGCGTCAAGGCCGACGATGTAGCAGCTTTCTTCGCGGTAACGGCCGCAGCCCGTTAATCCCGAGACTACTTTCCCGTCGGCCACGATGGATCCACTTGAAAATTGGTAACCGACCCCCTGATCGATGTCGGTTTCCCAGACTTCGGTGCCGGTGCGCGCGTCAATGGCGACCACATGCGCGTCGGCAGTGTTCAAGAAAATTTTGTCCTCGTACATCGAGATGTTCCGGTGCATACGTCCGGCCGGCGGCCCCCCGAAGCTGTTTCCAGGAGCTTCGGCGCCGCGCTCATATTCCCAGATCAGGTTACCCGTGGCAGCGTCGATGGCCTGGACAATCTCCCCAGGATTCGCGACGTACATCACGCCGTCGTGCACCAGGGGGGTCGTTTGCTGGGGACCGGCACGTAAGGCCCAGCTCCAGACGAGTCGCAGATCACCGACGTTGTCCGCCGTGATTTGGTCGAGTGGACTATGTGCCTGCGCATCAAGGGTGCGCCGCCAGTTCAACCAGTCGGCCGGGTCCGGGTCTTGCAACATCTGGTCGGTTACCGGCCGGTAGTTCTCAACCTGTGCCGTGGCGA
>DQEK01000303.1:5874-19066 GCA_003533545.1 Acidobacteriota bacterium
ACGGGACTGTATCCCGGTACGAACTTTGGGCAATGTAAGCGTGGCCAACGTCGGCAACACTGAGCCGATAGTTAGACTGACGCACGACGCGTCCAGCTTCATGCCGGCCTTCTCAGTTTTGGTCGCCATTCGCCGACCGAAGGTTTCCCAACTGCCGGGCGCTGACGGTGTAGATTGCCTCCATGCGGCGCGCTGCCGCGTATGAACACCGAGATTATAACGTTGCGGTGGCCACGCATGGCCTTACTGTGCCATTCCGTGTAAATGGTTGACGGGGTTCGACGTATGCTATCAGAACGACTCCTTATCACGGCTGCGGACGACCGTGAGGCGGTGTGCCAGTGGGAGTCGACAGTGATGCAGATCCGTTTCGCGATTCCTTTCATTTGCGCGGTTGCTGCGCTCGTGGTTGGACGCCCACTGGAGGCGGGACAAGTTCGTACGTTAGGCGGCGTGGCTCCCGCTGTGGTGGTTGTTCCGTTTGCGAACCTGACAGGTGACCCGGCGGATGCGTGGATCGGTGCTGGTGTTGCGGAGTCGCTTGCGACTGGATTTCCCGCGGGAGTTACGGTGATCGCGTCTTTGACGGGGGAGGATGATGTCGGCGGGGGGACGGCGGTTGGAGGTGTCCCTGCCTCGTTCAGAGCGCTACAGGTCGCTCGTCGCCTTGGTGGCCAATATGCGGTTACTGGTGCGTATCAGCGGCTCGGAGACCAGCTTCGGCTCACCGGTCGGATGGTTGATCTCGTCACTGGCGAAGTAGTGCGGTCGGCCAAGGCAGACGGGGCCGTCGGTGATCTGTTTTCGCTCCAGGACAGGCTCGTTGTCCAGTTGTCTGGACCGGTCCCGTCGATGGTGCCGGCGTCGACGGACACTCGGCCTGCACCGGTGGTTATTCCCTCGCCGCCTCAGGGGTTGGCGTCTGCCGGGACCGTCGCTGGGTCGTCGGTTGGGAATGCTGGCGCGCTTGGTCTCATCGATGGGCCGCCGCCACCGGTGGCTCCGGAGGTTGTCAGCCGGGATGAACAGGGGCGTGTGACCGTACGCGCCATCAAGTTGACCGAGGGCATCGAAATCGATGGGCAACTTGACGAGGCCGTCTATCAAGAGGTGCCCGCGGTCACCGACTTCATTCAACAACTGCCGGACGAAGGCGCACTCGCGACGGAAAAAACCGAAACCTGGATCATGTTCGACGAGACAAACGTCTACGTCTCGGCTCGGGCGTGGGACTCGGCACCGGAAAGTGAGTGGATCGCCAACGAATTGCGCCGAGACGGTTCTCAAATCCGCCAGAACGATTTGTTTGCCGTCATGTTTGACACGTTCTACGACCGCCGGAACGGGGTCTCGTTCCAAACCACTCCGCTGGGCGCGAGACAAGATTATTTGATGACCAATGAAGGGAACCCGAACCTCGACTGGAATACGGTGTGGGATGTGCGCGTTGGCCGATTCGAGGGTGGGTGGACAGTCGAGATGGAGATTCCCTTCAAGTCGCTCCGGTACGAGGCCGAACGACCGGTGTGGGGGCTGCAGCTGCGTCGAGGTATCCGTCGAAAAGGAGAGATGGCTTACCTCACTCGCCTGCCTATTTCGGCGGCGGGCAACAGCGGTGGGACGGCCGGCATCTTCAGAATCTCGGCGGCGGGCACGCTGATTGGATTGGAGCTGCCGTCGGCGAATCGGAATATTGAAGTCAAACCCTACGCGATCGGTGGAATTACGAGGGACGTGGCGGGCAATCCGCTGGCAGGAAACGTCGGGAACGGTGACGTTGGCGTCGACGTGAAATATGGGATCACTGACAGTCTTACGGCTGATTTCACCTACAACACTGACTTTGCGCAGGTTGAAGTCGATGAACAACAAGTGAACCTGACTCGGTTTAACCTGTTTTTTCCAGAGAAACGTGAGTTCTTTCTTGAAGGGCGCGGCATCTTCAATTTTGCGCAGGGAGGGTTCCGCAGTAGCTCAGGTGGTGGTTTTTTTGGAGGGGGCAATGCGCCCACACTCTTCTACAGTCGGCGTATCGGTCTGCAGGGCGGAGAGATGGTGCCGATTCTTGGTGGCGGACGCGTCACGGGCAAAGTGGGAGCGGTCGATGTTGGGGTACTGACGATTCAGACCGACGACGCGCTGGCAGCCGGCGCAGAATCGACAAATTTCACGGTCGTTCGGATGAAGCGCGACATCCTACGGCGCAGTTCGATAGGCGGTATCTTTACGAATCGGTCGGTTTCTCTATCGGGAGATGGGTCCAGCCGGACCTATGGGGCGGACGCAACGTTTGCGTTCTACGAAAATCTCGAGATGCTCGGTTCTTACGCCAAGACCGAGACACCCGGCCTCGCCGGTGAGGATAGTAGTTACCAGGCACGGTTTGTTTACGCTGGGGACCGGTATGGACTGCAGGCGGACCATCTGCTCGTCGGAGACCATTTCAATCCGGAAGTCGGATTTCTACGACGCGACAATTTTCGACGCACCTTTCTGGAGGGGCGCTTTAGTCCGCGTCCCCTGTCGATCGATGCGGTCCGCCAATTTCGGTTAATGGGGAGTGTTGACTACATCCTCACCGCGGGCACAAATTTTCTAGAGAGTCGCCTCAACAGGCTTCAGTTTCAGACCGAATTCGAGAACAGTGACGAGTTTGGCGTGACGGTCAACGACAACTACGAGTTGCTTTTGGCGCCATTTACTCCGCCAGGGGCAGACTTTGCTGTTCCGGTCGGGGGTTACGCTTTCAGCGACGTCGAGGTGTCGTACCGGGTTGGAGAACGGCGAGCATTGAATGGTGCGGTGACGGTTCAGCGCGGTGGCTACTTCAATGGCGACATTACGACACTCGGTTTTCGGCGCGGTCGGATCGCGGTGTTACCGCAGATGTCGATTGAACCGAGTGTGTCGTTCAACTGGATCGATACCCCGCTTGGGACATTTCAGACTAACTTGGTTGTTACGCGCATCAATTACGCCATTAGTCCGTGGACGTTCTTTAGCGGGCTCGTGCAGTACAACTCCGCGAAAGACACCGTTAGTAGCAACCTACGGTTGCGGTGGGAGTACAGCCCAGGCAGCGAACTGTTCGTGGTCTATACAGAGGACCGCGATACGCTGACCCTGCGCCCAGATCGAAGCACGGCGCTTCGCAATCGCGGCTTCGTCATCAAATTTAATCGCCTATTCAGGTTCTAGACGCGTGCCTGTTCGTGGGACCGAAACCGGTCGGCCGGCTGAGGTAGGGAATGTGGTCCTCGCTCGCGTCGCTTCCGCAAAGTTGCGTACAAACGACAGTATGACGGGACGCGGTCACGCGGCGGTGCCTCTTGTTACGCGGACACCGTTGCATTTTGGACGCGTTGCTACCGGGCGCCGAGCTGGCGCAATAAGGACGCGATGGTTTGGTGGGTAATGTCTTCGGGTGCGTCCTGAACCGGCCGAAACCCTTCCGCCAGATTCAGGGGTGTTTCATCGCGGTCGTTCGAGACGTTCAGGTCGGCACCCGCTTCGGCGAGCAGGGTGATGACTGGTTCAAAGCGTTGTCGAACGGCGTGGTGAAGGGTGGTGTTTCCCCGAGCGTCACTTGCGTTGACGTCGGCTCCAAGGGCGATGGCGACCCGAGCTAGCTCGACAGCAAGCCGTTCCTCGTTGTTCTTGTCCGGCCCCGGCTGATACGCCGAGACGACTCTGTTTCGGCGGTTCTCGGTTCCTTGTGGGATGCCCATGGCTGCTTGGAGTGCTGACATGCCACTCTCAGGTACGGCGAGTGGGTCGGCGCCGCCTGCTGCTAGCAGCCGAATGATGTCGAGCTCGCCATACTTGGCGGCTAGCCAGAAGGCGTTGGCGCCGATCAGCTGGTAGCGCAAACTGTAGTCAGCACTGAATCTTCGGCCCGGTGTCCCGTGGTTGAGAGGTGCGTTCACGTCGGCACCGTGTAAAAGGAGCGCCTGCGCTAACTGGACCTGGCTGCGGAGCACCGCCGCGTGGAGCGCGGTGTATCCAGCCTCGGCCGCGTTGGGATCGGCGCCCTGCTCAAGCAGGAATATCCCCAGTGGACCGTGCCCACTGTGGGCGGCAATTACCAGCGCACTGGTACCGGCAGCTGAGGTGTCATTGACGTCGGCACCGGCCTCGAGAAGCACCCGCGTCACGTCGATACTGCCGTGCCTGGCGGCGAACAGGAGGGGGGTTGAGCCTCCGTGTGACATCCGAAAATTGCCTATCGGGTTTGTGTTCCCGGCGGTGTTCTCTAGTTGATCCCAGGCGGTTGTGCGGGCGTGGATGTCAGCACCAGATGCGATCAGAAGTTGCACGACGCCGACGTGGCCTTGGGCAACGGCCCACATTAGTGCAGTCTGGTGTCGCTCCTGTTCGGTAGCGTTTACTTCGGCGCCACGCGACAGTAACAATCGAACCGTTTCCAGGTGGCCTCCGCGCGCCGCGGTCATCAGGGGGGTTTCCCCCATGATGAGCGTGACGTTTACGTCAGCACCAGCGTTGAGCAGACGGTCGACCATCGCGGCGCTGCCGTTTCTGGCCGCGAGCCACAGCGGAGTGGCACCGAGTTCGTTGGCGATCGTGACGGTGGCGCCGGCTTCAATCAGGAGTCTGGCGGAATCGACGTTGTCTTGATGTGCTGCATGGTGCAGCGCGGTGGCACCGTCGCCCTGCCGAATATCTGGGTCGGCACCGCCTTCGAGGAGTGTTTGAACTATGTCGGTGCGGTCTGTTTTGACGGCTTGAATGAGGTTCGATTCCGACTGGGCGTTCGCTGTTGTGGCACACACAAGCGCGGCCAATCCGGCACGTGCGGTACGCCAAAAGATGGCTCCGTGAAACTCGAGCATCGGCTCATGCTACCTCACGGGGATACCGATTGACACTCTGTCACGGGTCCGACACACTAGCCGTAATGTCAGACGTGCGGACCAGACAGGACTGGCAGTCGACGGAACGGCCCCAGGTGCCGATGGTGTTCGGCCGGGCGGTGCTCAGGGGCACCCTCATGCTGCTGGCGATCCAGAGCGCTGCGGTTGAGGCACAGGTGCCGGGCGAGCCTACCGCGGAACTGCTGCAAGAGACCCTGTCTCAGTTTTGTGTGAGTTGTCATAATGACCGCCTGCGGACTGCCGATCTCAGCCTCGAGAGGCTCGACATGGCTGCGGTTGGGAACCACGCCGAACTTTGGGAACCGGTGGTGGCGAAACTGCGTACCCGCGCGATGCCCCCGGTCGGTCGACCGCGCCCAGGGGACGAGACGTACAACCGATTGGCGGGCTGGCTTGAAACTGAGATTGACCGAGTCGCCGAGAGCCGGCCTAACCCGGGGCGGACCGAGGCGGTTCACCGTCTCAATCGCGCCGAGTACGCCAATGCCGTTAGGGACCTATTGGACCTCGAGGTCGATGTCAATGAGTTGCTTCCGGCCGATGATTTTGACGAGTTCGGTTTCGACAACATGGCCGACGTGCTGACTGTTTCTTCGGCACTGATGGGGCGATATTTGGCGGCCGCAAGAAAAATTGGTCGCCAGGCACTGGGGGAGACACCGCTCGGTCCCGAAATCGAGACCTACAAAGTGCCGATTCTGATGCTGCAGGACGACAGAATGGGCGACGATTTGCCCTTTGGTTCACGCGGCGGCATCGGGATTCGTCACCACTTCCCGGTTGATGGCGAGTATGACCTTGAGATCCGTCTTCATCGCAACTACGTCGACTATGTGCGTGGAATGGGCTCCCGGCATGAGTTGCAGGTTCGACTGGACGGGGTGCTGGTGCGGACGTTCACGTTTGGGGGCGAAGAGCCTGATGTTGTGCAGGCCCCCGCTAGCTACGGCGGCAACCAATTCGGCGACCCAGAGTGGGAAGAGTACATGCTCTTCGCCGACGCTAATATGAGGGTCCGGTTCCAGGCCAAGGCGGGACCGCGGGTAGTGGCGGTGTCGTTTGTTCGAAAATTTACCGAGCCGGAAGGTGTGCTGCAGCCCAGGCAAAGCGTGTTCGCCGTAGCGGTGAACGAGATGCGTGACGGAAATGCTGCCGTTGAGCATGTAGCCATCGGAGGCCCCTACTCGGTGCAGGGGCCAGGTGACACACCGAGTCGCCGGGCGATTTTTTCTTGCCGACCTGCGAGCGAACGTGAGTCCGACAACGAAGCGTGCGCTCGAACGATTCTTGGCTCGCTGGCGCGGCGTGCATACCGTCGACCCGTCGAGACTGCCGACGTTGATACGCTCATGGAGTTCTATCGGGCGGGTTACGTTGGCGGTAGCTTCGACGCGGGCATTCAGCTGGCGCTCGAACGGCTGCTCATCTCACCCGACTTCTTGTTCCGGGTGGTTCGGGACCCGTCGGATGTCGCCCCGTCGACCACCTACGCATTGACCGATTTTGAGGTTGCGTCTCGGTTGTCGTTCTTTCTCTGGTCCAGCGGTCCGGACGAAGAATTACTCAAGTTAGCTGAAGAGGGACGACTCGGCGATTCAGCGGTCCTTGAGCAACAGACGCGAAGGATGCTGGCTGATCCGCGCGCGACGGAGTTGGTACGGAATTTCGCTGGCCAGTGGCTCTATCTGAGGAACCTGGATGCTGTTGTCCCCGATGCCATCACATTTCCAGATTTCGATGAGAATCTTCGTGAGGCGTTTCAAAAGGAGACGGAACTTTTCGTCAGCAGCCTGATTCGTGACGACAGCAGTGTGCTGGATTTGCTGGGGGCTGATTTCACGTTTGTCAACGAGCGGTTGGCCGCGCACTACGGTATTCCAAATGTCTATGGCAGCCACTTCAGGCGGGTCACATTGGACCCCGTGCTGCGTGAGCACCGCGGCGGAATCTTTGGGCACGGTAGTGTGCTGACGGTGACGTCGTATCCGAACCGTACTTCGCCCGTGTTGCGCGGCAAGTGGATGCTAAGCAATATCCTCGGGACTCCGCCGCCGCCGCCGCCAGCTGACGTACCCGATCTTCCGGAACGGGGTGAGGATGGGCAGGCGGCAACTGTTCGAGACCGGTTAGAGCGTCACCGCGAAAGCCCTGCCTGTTCGGTTTGTCACGCGCCGATGGACCCGCTCGGTCTGGCCCTTGAGAACTACGACGCCATCGGGCGGTGGCGGTTGGCTGGTGAGGCTGGGCTCCCGATCGATTCCTCGGGACGGCTTCCCGACGGTACGGCGTTTGAGGGGCCGGCTGGGCTCAGGTCCTTGCTGATGCAACGCCGCGAACAATTCGTCGGCACACTGACCGAGAAGCTGCTCGCGTATGCTCTGGGCCGTGGACCCGAGTACTACGATCGGCCCACTGTGCGCGCGATCGTACAGAAGTCGGCTGACGATTACCGCTGGTCGTCTATCATTGTAGGTATCGTGCAGAGTTCACCGTTCCGGATGCGGAGGTCAGAATCATGATCATTACCCAGAAGGCGATCCCCCGTCGCACGGTGCTCCGAGGGCTGGGAGCGTCCTTGGCTTTGCCGTTGCTCGATGGGATGGTCCCGGCATTTGCGGCCATGCGTAACACCGCGGCGAACCCGACGCGTCGGTTGGGGGTGGTTTATGTGCCGAACGGGATGATGATGGAGCACTGGACCCCGGCGACCGAGGGGACTGGATTCG
This sequence comes from Acidobacteriota bacterium, assembly GCA_003533545.1. Taxonomy (GTDB): domain Bacteria; phylum Acidobacteriota; class Vicinamibacteria; order Vicinamibacterales; family UBA8438; genus DQEK01. The sequence goes on from DQEK01000303.1 coordinate 13,493, forward strand.
AGTTCCCCACTATCCTGCAACCGCTTGAGAGACATCGACAGTACGTCGAGTTACTGTCGGGGCTACGTGGGGTGGAGAGTGAAGGACCACACGCACGAGCTTCCACGCGTTTTCTAACGGGGATGCCTTCGAAACCAGATGATGGGTCAGACCTGTTGGGTGGAGTTTCGATGGACCAAATCGCGGGGCGTGTACAAGGTCGCGAAACTCAATTGGCCACGCTTGAACTCGCACTCGACGGACGTGACTTTGCCGGCTCGTGCGACGACGGGTTTAGCTGCGCGTACACCAACACCATCGCTTGGGCAAACGAGTTGACGCCGCTCCCGATGGAGAACAACCCGCGTGTCGTCTTCGAGATGCTGTTCGGCGACACCGGTAGTACCGATCCGGCGGTTCGCAAGGCGAGACTGTCGAAAGATGCTAGTTTGCTGGACTCGGTGACCGAACGTGCCGCCAATCTCTCGCGAGAACTGGGTGGGAGCGATCGGGCCAAGCTGAGGCAATATCTGGATGCTGTTCGTGACGTGGAGCGTCGTATCCAAATGGCTGAGGCGCAAAGTGACCGAGAGCTACCGGTCGTGGCGCAGCCGGCCGGCATTCCTGGCACCATGGGCGAGCACGCCAAGCTGATGTTTGATCTAATGGCACTCGCCTACGAGACGGACCTCACTCGGGTGACGACCTTCATGTTGGGACGCGAGATCACGGGCCGCACTTACGCTGAGATCGGCGTGCCGGACGCGCATCATCCAATCTCCCATCATCAGCGGGATCCAGAGAAGCTGGCCAAGCTGACCAAAATCAACCAGTATCATGTCCAGCTCTTTGCGGACTTTGTCGAGCGATTGCGGACAACGCCAGACGGTGACGGGTCGCTGCTCGACCACTCAATGATTATTTACGGCGCTGGCATGGGCGATAGCAACTCGCACGCGTCTACAAATTTGCCGATCCTGCTGGCGGGTGGCGGCGCGGGGACTGGCGGACGTCACACCAGGTATCCGGAAGAGACCCCAATGGCGAATCTCCATCTCAGCTTGCTCGACAAAATGAAGGTGCCGATTGAATCCCTTGGTCACAGTAACGGTCGGTTGCTGCTCGAGCCCCTTTCAAACGTGTAGTGAGCTCGGTTTTTGTGAGAGGCGAAGGCCGGCCCCTTGGGGGCCGGCCTTTCTTTTTTTGGTTTCGGAGCACCTTCTTCTCTGGGGACGAACGCGATGACCGTAATGCCGCGGCGATACTTCGCCGCCTGGTTGCTGATCGGTGTGGCGCTGCTGTGGACGAGCCCAGTTTGGGGGTAGACCGGTGCAATCGACGGGTAGTGGCGATTCTATGTCGGTGACGACGGTACGGGTCGCTAAATAATGTGTCCCACCCAGCGGCCGGCGAAGATCACGCTTGTCCACAGCGCCAGCGACGCGAGGCCAGCTGCCCGAGCTGCAGGCGGTGGCACTGCGGCGGTGTCCCAGTTACCGACGCTACGGAGTGTACGGAATTGGAACCAAGCCATGTTTATACCGGCGAGCAGCAGGCACAGCAGCTTGAATTGAAATGCTGGGTTAGCGATATAGGTGCCCGCGCGGGTCATGAATAGACCGGTGCCGGTGATAACCGCGAGTGCGAAGGCGGGCCAGGTCCAGCGGACTAGTTCGCGTCTCATTCGGCTCGCGGGCACGCTAAGCGCGGTTCGTCCAAGCAATCTCAGGTCGACCATTAAGATCGATCCAACGACCAGGCCGACGCCTAACACATGAAGGGATTCCAGGAACGGGAACCACCACGTGAAACCGATATGCTCGGCAAGCGGGAGGGTCTCGAGCCAGGTCCAGAATGCCGTGAACGGAACTGAAGGCTCTTCATTCATAGAGAAAGTACAGGTAATCCGAATAAGCGATCCAACGTCCGGCTAGCACAACACCCACCCACAAGATGAGCGAGATCGACGCTATTACCCGCGCCGACACCAACCGGCGGGTTGACTGTTCCCAGTAGCCTGGTTCCCGTTTGCTCATCCGGTAAATGACCAACGCGAGTAAGACCGCCGGCACGAGGCAGAAAAATTTCCAGCTGAAGACCGGATTGTAGAAGTAACGATTGGGTCGAGCCACGACAAATAGTAGGCCGGTGGTCGCGTTGACTAGTAGCGCCCACCAGGTCCATGGCATGAGACGGCCGATCATCTCACTGACGTTTTGGCTTGGCACGGCCAGTCCAAGAAGTCGCAGGTTGATCATGACGGCCGAACTCATCACAACAGCAATACCTAAGATGTGAAATGACTGTGCGATCGGCGGCAGGCCAGGCACGTTGCCGAGCAGATAAACTGCCAACTCTCGAGCTTGGCTCTCCGCGAGCCACGCAGCCACGCTCTCTTTCATGGCCGGTATCATAGCGCTGGTTGTGCTCGTGTTGCGCGAAATACGAGCCGTGGGACCGGCGAATCTGTGCAGACGACCTGTAACGCAGCGTTACTGTCCAGAGAATCTTGGTAAAGGTGGTCCTTGAACTCGCCTCTTACGACTGACGGGTGAGTTCAAGCGGGCCAGTTCGGTGCCGATCCTGCTCCGTGGTGGTATCCTTCGACCCAAGGGGAACGCTGGATTCTTGAGTCGGCTTTGCTTAAGAGCTGCTATCGAGAGGGGGGGCTGTGATCATTCGGTTCTGTGTTCTCGTGTGCGCGGCGTTGGTCGCGTTCGGTGCATCAGCCGTACCGCTGGCTGTAGCACAGTCCGGTAGCTGGGTGGCGCCGCGGACCTCCGACGGGCATCCGGATCTGCAGGGTGTTTGGGCGAACAACAACGTGACTCCATTACAACGTCCCGAAGTGTTGGCGGATCGTGAGACGTTGACCGCTGAAGAGATGGCGGCGCTGCAAGCGCGGGCCGGTGAGTTGTTTAATGCGGACTCAGGTGATGCCGCATTTGGGGACAGCGTGTTTTCGGCGGTTTTAGCCGAAGCCGAGACGTTTTCGTCTCGTGACACTGCAACGGGGAACTACAACCAGTTCTGGATGGTCGAGAGGGAGTGGAATAATCGCACGTCGCTCGTTGTCGATCCCCCAAACGGTCGCATACCGACCCGCACACAGGGGGCCGATGCGGTGCTGGCGGCGCGCGCGTCAGCGCGCGGCCGTCATGCCCAAGGGCCGGAGGACCGCAGCCTCGGTGAGCGCTGCATTAGCTGGGGTGTCCCGCGTTTGGGCGCCGGTTACAACAGCTACACTCAAGTGTTCCAGACCGGTGACCACGTGGTCCTCTATATGGAGATGGGCGGTGCGCGGGTGATCCCGCTGAACGGCGGCGCGCACGTCGACGGGAGTATCCGACAACTGCATGGCGATTCGCGTGGGCGTTGGGAGGGCGACACACTAGTCGTCGAAACGGCTAACTATTCTCCTACTAGTTATTTCATGGGTTCGAGCGATGGGCTTGAACTGCTCGAGCGGTTCACACGAGTTAGCGAAGATGTGCTGCAGTATGAAGTGACCGTCACCGATCCAAAGACATGGTCCGCGCCGTGGAGTGCGATGATCCCACTCCGGAGGTCGGCAGACCCAGTCTTCGAATATGCCTGCCACGAAGGCAACGTGGGCATGGAAGGCATCATGGCGGGGGCACGGGCTCTTGAGAGGACGGAGGCGGACGGAGGCGGTCAGTAGCAACTGATTAACAGAGGATCTACCGATGACACATTTGCAGAAGACCGGTGTCGCGTTCGGCGGAGCGGCGGTACTTGCCATCACTGCGGCTTGTAACACGGCGTCGACAGCTGACACCGCGGATGCTGTTGGCACCGACGGGCCCCTGGTGTCATGTGACAGTTTGGCGTCGCTTGCGCTGCCCAACGTCACTATCACCGTTGCCGAGTCGGTTGAGGCAGGCGGGTTCGTGCCACCGATGCCACCAGGTCGGTCGCTGTCCGCAGGTCAGACCCAGCAATATGCGTCTTTGCCAGCGTTCTGTCGCGTCGCGGCCACATTGACTCCGTCGGATGATTCTGACATCAAGATGGAAGTGTGGATGCCGGTGCAGGACTGGAACGGCAAGCTGCAGGCAGTGGGTAATGGAGCGTTCACCGGCAGTCTGCGTTACGGCGGGGGGCGGTCTATGGCGTCAGGGCTTGAACGTGGCTATGCCACCGCATCCACTGATACGGGACACGTCGGTGGGAGCGCTGAGTTTGGCTACGAGCGCCCCGAGAAGGTAATCGACTTCGGCTGGCGATCTGTGCACGAGATGACCGTCACCACCAAGGAGCTCATCGCCTCGTATTACGGAGACGGTCCGCTGTATTCCTACTGGTTCGGTTGTTCGGCTGGTGGGCGTCAGGCGATGAAGGAGGCGCAGCGGTTTCCTGAGGACTATGACGGCATTATTGCCGGCGCGCCGGGCAATGACTGGATGGGCCGAGCTGCGGGTTCACTGCGTGTTGCCAAGCGTCTAGAGGCGCACGAGGCTGCGAGGTTACCCGAGGCGACGATTCAGCTGGTTCATGAAGCTGTGCTCGAGGCGTGTGACGCGAACGATGGGGTTGATGACCGGGTGGTTGGTGACCCGGAGCGCTGTGACTTTGATCCGGCCGTGTTGCAATGCACTGGGGAAGGTGGGAGCGATTGTCTCACTGCGGCTCAGCTTGAGACCGTTCAGATGATGTACGAATCCCCGGTTAATCCCAAGACCGGACGACTCATCACTGGGGTCTTGCCGGGCAGCGAGCCTAACTGGACCGAGATGGGATGGACTCGCTCGGCTCGTGGCACCGGACTCGACCAGTATCGCTATCTCACCTATGGGGAACCCGATTGGACTATTGACGACTTCGACTTCGACCGGGACATCGTGGCGGCGGAAGAAAACGATAACGATACGCTGAATGCCTTGGACCCTGACCTGGGGCCGTTCTTCGACCAAGGAGGCAAGTTGTTGGCGTACCACGGATGGGCCGATGCGCAGATCTCACCGGCGAATGCGACCCAGTACTACCACCGCGTGCTTGAGACCGTAGACAACGAGGCGGCCGTGCGCGATGGATTTAGGTTGTTCATGGCGCCCGGTATGGGGCACTGCGGTGGGGGAGAGGGGCCGAATGCGTTCGACGCGCTCACGGTGATGGAGGCGTGGGTGGAGCGTGACGAGGCTCCGGACCAGATCATTGCGTCGCGGACACGCGACGGTGTTGTCGATCGCACGCGTCCGCTCTGCCCGTATCCTCAGCAGGCGGTCTATACCGGAAGCGGCAGTACGGACGAGGCCAGTAACTTCGTCTGCCGTGCTCCGTAGCGTTGCGTCGCGATTGGACTGCCGTCGGTGCGGCGGTAAGGTGACGATGGGACGTGATCGCCGTGCGCGCGTCCGGTGTCGGTTCAGGCCGGTCGCGCTGATGATCGTGGCGGTGCCGGTGGCGCTGCTCGCCGGCCTGCCCCAAGGGCCCTCCCCGCTGGAGGTGCTGGTCCGGGCGACTCGTTACGTGGATGCCCTGCACGGGCAACTGTCCGCGCTCGTCGCCGAAGAGCGATACCAGCAGCGTGTTCGTGGTGGAGGCGGCGCCAGGCGCCGGTTGCTTCGTTCCGAT
>DQEK01000303.1:19350-19996 GCA_003533545.1 Acidobacteriota bacterium
CGTGTTCGTGGTGGAGGCGGCGCCAGACGCCGGTTGCTTCGTTCCGATTTTCTTCTCATTCAGCCCGAAGGCGCGGACCGGTACTATGGGTTTCGCGATGTGTTTGAAGTTGATCGACGCCCGGTGAGGAATCGCGACGAGCGCCTAGCGAAGCTGTTCTTGGATGGGACAGCCTCCGCTGATCGCCAGATCGAAGGCATTCGAAGCGAGAGCGCGCTGTATAACATCGGAGCCGTCGAACGAAATTTCAACACACCGACGTACGCCTTGTTGTTTCTTCGCGCCTCTCACAAGCTACGTTTCGAGTTCGAGGGGACCACTGACGTGTCGTTACCGCTCGGTCTCGACGATCTCTCTGCGACCGAGGAGATCTACGTGCTGCGGTTCAGAGAAACGTGGCCACGCACGATCATTCGAGGTCGAGATGGACGCAACATGCCCGCGGAAGGTCGTTTCTGGATTGAATCGGAGTCGGGGCGTGTGCTGGCTACCGAGCTCAACGTCGAGGACCAGCTGCTCAAGGCCACAATTGCCGTCGCGTTCGAGAAGAACGAGGAGTTGGGTCATCTCGTACCCTCGGAAATGCGAGAGCGCTATGACAACCACGAGGAAGTGTCTCGCGTGGATGGCACGGCGACATATAGCC
>DQEK01000303.1:20263-22203 GCA_003533545.1 Acidobacteriota bacterium
AAATGCGAGAGCGCTATGACAACCGCGAGGAAGTGTCTCGCGTGGATGGTACGGCGACGTATAGCCGGTTCCGACAGTTCAGCGTCGAGGTGACGGAGTCGCGCTAGAATGCCTGCAACAACCAGGAGGCCCACTATGGGTAGGACACAGACGTTTCTTGCGGTCGGACTGATCGCCATGGTGGCGTGTGGCGGAGATAGTGCCCCGTTCCCGTCAGACGCAGGCGATGGCGCACGTAGACTGGTCGCGCAGACGACCTCTGGTGAACTCTCCGGGGCTTGGGCAGATGAGACTGCCGGCGTAGCTGTGTTCCGAGGGATCCGGTTCGCCCAGCCGCCGGTCGGCGACCTGCGCTGGCGTCCGCCTGCGCCTGTGACTTCTTGGGAAGGAACGGTGGCGGCCTCGGAATTTGGACCGGCCTGCTGGCAGGCACGGAATCCTGATAACTCACCCTATGCCAGGGGCGAACTTCCAAGAAGTGAGGACTGCCTGACGCTGAATGTTTGGTCGCCGGTGGGCGCAGGAGAGCGTTTGCCCGTGATGGTCTGGTTTCACGGAGGTGGTCACAGTTCTGGCGTCGGGAGTGCCACCATTTTTGATGGCACGGCCATGGCGAATAATGGGGTCCTGATGGTTACGGCCAACTATCGGCTTGGACCACTCGGCTTCTTGGCCCATCCGGCCTTGACGGCTGAGTCCCATCACGGGGCGTCTGGTAACTACGGGATTCTCGATCATGTCGCGACGCTTGAATGGGTGCGGGACAACATCGCAGCGTTCGGTGGAAATCCTGACAACGTAACCATTTTCGGCCAGTCGGCGGGCTCATGGTCGGTGTGCGCGCTGCAGGCGTCGCCACTGGCGCGCGGGCTGTTTCACAAAGCGATTGGGCATTCGGGAGGATGTTTCGGTGGCCCAAGGGCCCATTTGTCGAGAACCGGCGGGGGCGTGGCCACCGAGAGCTCCGGACACGACATCGGTCTGGCGATTGCCGCTGAGTTGGGTGCGGAAGGAGAGGGACCGGATTTGGCTGTGGCGCTCCGTGCGGCTGAGCCTGAGGCGGTGATGAACGCGCAACGCGCGGCAGGCCAAGGCACAGGGGTGATCGTCGATGGTTGGGTGCTGCCGGCGCTGCCTGACGCGATCTTTGCGGCCGGCGAACAGAACGACGTGCCGGTCATTCTCGGATCGATGTCGGATGAGGGTTCGACCCTGTATGCCGGGATGGCGGAGCTCCCACGGAACCAGTTCGTTGCAGGGATTCGGGACCAGTATGGTGAGCAAGCCGACGCGGTGCTGGCGGCCTACGTTGAAGAAGTTGACTCCTCGACGAAGACCGCCGGCCAAGCGATTGCTGCTGACCGAAATTTTACCTGGCAGATGCGTGCTTGGGCTCGGGCGATAGGTGGCACAAACGATGTGTTTTTGTATTTCTTCAGCCACGCTCCACCGGTCTTTCGGCTCTACTTGCCTGACCGTCCGCATCTCGATTTCCCAGCCGGTCGTCGTGGAGCCGGTGCCTACCACTCAGGTGACCTTGCCTACGCTTTCGGTAATGTCGGCCTGGTCGGTATCGAATGGGACGATCGAGATCGCGACCTCTCCGACCAGATGTCGAAATATTGGTCCAACTTCGCAAAGACTGGCGACCCTAACGGCGACGGATTACCTGAATGGCCACGTTACGATCGTGCCTCAGAGGGGGCGATTGAGTTCGCTACCGTGGGTACTGTGCCGACAAGTAAGGTACGCGAGGCCAAGCTTGACTTGTTCGACAGCACGTATCAGGTTGGCGGAAACTGAATGCGAAGGGGAAGATGAGGTTCGACACGCGCAGTTGGGAGAGTGAGGCCGTGAACTGGTCTATTGGAGACGTTCGCTGGTTCACGTTATCGACGTGTTCTAGCTGGTTGTGATGCGCATCCTATTCGGCGCGTTCG